>JAKSCH010000167.1 GCA_022360695.1 Gemmatimonadota bacterium | reverse complement strand
GCTTCGGCGTCCGAGCGATCGCGTGTCCGGCCTCCACGAATCGCATCTCGGCTGCGGGCGCGTGAACGACCGCGAGATCCACATCGCCACGTCGCGCGAGCTCGAGCGCCTGCCCGCTCCCGGCGACCACCGTGCGTACGGCGGCACCCGGTCGCCGGGCCTCGTAGGTCTCGATCAAGACCTCGAGGAGTCCCGAGTCGTACGTCGAGGTGGTCGCCGCGAGGATCAGGGTGGGCCGCTCGCTGCCACACGCGACGGCGGCCAGGACGACCCCGCAGGCGAGCGCGCTGCTCGCTAGCCGTGCCGGATCCACCGAACCACCTCCGGCAGGTTCGGTCGCTGTCCCTTCATGAGGATGCCGACGCGGTAGATGCGTCCCGCCACCCATGCGGAGCCGAGCACGCACAGGGCGAGGAGGCCGAGCGACAACGTCCACTGCCAGAACGGAACATCGGTGACGAAGAGCCGCGAAGTCATGACGAGTGGGCTGAAGAACGGTACGAGCGAGACGATCACCGCCCAACCCGCGTCCGGGCTCTGGATGACTCCCTGGATCGCGATGAACGGAAGGATGATGAGCATGGTCACCGGGAGCGCCGCCTGTTGCGCGTCGGTCTCGTTGCTGATCGTCGCGCCCGTCCCGGCGAAGAGTCCCGCGTACAGCAGGTAGCCGAGCACGAGGAACGCGAGCACGAGACCGATCGTGCCCCACGGCACGGCGACGGACGACAGGTCGACGCCGGCCTCGGCCAGCGTCGACGCGCCGCCGGTGAGACCATAGATCGTCGCGGCGATCATGATCCCGGCCCAAATGGCCATCTGAGCGAGCCCCACCGCGCCGACGCCCACGATCTTCCCGAGCATGAGCTCCCACGGTCGGAGCGAGGACACCATCACTTCGACGATGTCCGACTGCTTCTCCTCGAGGATCGAACGGATGATCATCTGCCCGTAGATGAGCAGGATCAGATAGAAGAAGAACGCGATGCCGAACGAGATCCCCTGATAGATCTCCTGATCACGCGCTTCGCCCGTTTCGGTCACGTTGACGACTTCGACACCGGCTCCGCTCAAGAGCTCTCCGGCGTCGACATCCTCCAGACCGGCGAACCGCAGACGGGCGCGTACCAGCGAGCGCTCGAGCGCGTTTCGCACCGTCCGCTCCGTGGCGGCGGGCAAGTTCTCGCGGGCGAGCAGGATCGCGGCTTCCTCGTCGTCCGAGGCACCCACGGCGGGTCCGCTTCCCGGAGCGTCGACGATCCCCGGCGGTAACACGAGCAGGTAATCGAACGGGCTGTCCGCGAGCCGCGACTGCGCCACCTCCACCGACGCTCCCTCGAGCTCCGTAGCCCGCGAGGCGACGATCGAGTCCGAGCGGAGCTCCTCGACCAACAGCTCGTGCACGAATCCCGTCGGATCGGACACGCCGAGCGATCGCGTCTCATCGCTCGTGTCCGTGGCGCCACGCAACGCCAGAAAGATGGAGAGCGCCATCAGCCCGACGATCAGGAGCGGAAGCCCCAGAGTCGAGAGGAGGAACCACTTCGACTTGACGCGGTGCATGAACTCGCGGCGCATCACCGCGCGCACCTTCGGCGTGAAGGGGTTCATACCGCCCCCGCCCACGCGCTCACGCGGCTTCCTCCTCGCTCGCGTCCTCCGATTCATCCTCCGCCGACAGCCCGGCTTCCTCGGCCTTCTCGATGAAGATCTCGCGCAGCGAAGGCTCGACGAGCTCGAATCGGGAGATGCGGGTGCCGGCGCGAACCGCGCGCTCGAGCAAGTCCTGCGGATCTCCATCCTCGACCATCCGCACCTCGACGTACTGCCCGTGATCGGCCACCCGCTCGACGAGACCCGGTGCCTCGAGGAAGGACCCGTCTCCCTCGAACGAGATCGCGACCTCGCGACGACCCGTGCTCGCCTTCACATCGCTCGTCTTTCCGTCGAGCACTTTGGTGGCGCCGGCGATCATGCACACGCGCTCGCACAGGCGCTCCGCATCCTCGATGAGATGGGTCGAGAAGAGGATGGTAGCTCCCTGACGCTGCCGCTCGAGCACGATGCGCTTGAACAGATCGACGTTGAGCGGATCCAGCCCGCTGAACGGCTCATCGAGCACGAGGAGATCGGGTCGGTGGAGGATCGTCCCCAGAAACTGGACTTTCTGCGCCATGCCCTTGGAGAGCGTCTCGATCTTGTCGTCCGTCCGCTCCGCCAACCCCACCTCTTCGAGACCCGTGCGAGCCTCGCGCAACGCGTCCTTCCGTCGCATTCCCTTGAGCTCGCCGAAGAACGCGAGGTGCTCGAGGACGGTCATCTTCTGATACAGGCCGCGTTCTTCCGGCAGGTAGCCGACGCGCTCCCGGCCGGTCTCGATGTCCGGGGAGCCGAACAGCTCGATCGTCCCCGAATCCGGGCCGATGATGTCCAGCATCATCCGGATCGACGTCGTCTTTCCGGCCCCGTTCGGGCCGATGAGACCGTAGATCGTGCCGGTCGGGACTTCGAGATCGAGATCGCGGACGGCGGTCTTCTTGCCGAACCGCTTGAGCACGCCCTGGAGGCGGATCGCTGGAGTGGCCACGGGCCGATGATACCGGCTGTACCGACCCGTCGCTACGGGATATGATCCCGCGAACCGAGGCCTGACGCGGGACCCCGAGGCTTCAAGGAGCGACGCCTGTGACCGGACCCACGCCCGTCATCGAGCTGCTGCTCATCGCGGTGGTCGTCGCGGTGGTCACCAAGTACATCCGACTCCCGTACACGATCGCGCTCGTGCTGGTCGGGCTCGCGCTCGGAGCCATCGAGGGGCTGATCCCGATCGCGCTCTCCACCGATCTCATCTTCCTCATCTTCCTTCCCCCGCTGCTGTTCGAGGGTTGTCTGAAGATGGAGCTCGCGCTGCTCATCAAGAACTGGCGGCGTGTCTTCTTGCTCGCGTTTCCGGGGACGTTGATCACGACGGCCCTCATCGGTGGGGCCGCGTACTACCTCCTTCCTTTCGTCGGACTCGACGTCCCGTTCGCGATCGCGGTATTGCTCGGAGTGATGCTGAGCCCGACGGATCCGATCTCCGTCTTGGCGATCTTCAAGGAGCACGGGGTCTCCCACGAGCTGTCCGTTCTCGTGGAGGGCGAGTCGCTGTTCAACGACGGCATCGGCGTGGTGCTGTTTCTCATCGCCGTCGAGGTGGCCACCGGTCACCACGTGACCCTCACGGAGGGCATGCTCGAGTTCGGGCGCGAGGTGGCGGGCGGTGCCGTGGTGGGTCTGGCGTTCGGTTACCTCGCGCACGGAGTGCTCCGACGGCTCGACGATGCGCAGATCGAGGTCGTCATCTCGCTCGTGCTGGCGTATGGCGTCTACCTGTTCGCCGACGCGTTCGGGATGTCGGGTGTGATCGCGGTCGTCGTCGCGGGTCTTCTGATCGGCAACCACGACGTCGTCTTCTCGATGAGCCCGACGACGCGTCTCTCGCTCGCTCACTTCTGGGACGCCGTCTCGTTCATCGCGAACTCGCTGCTCTTCCTCCTGATCGGGCTCGAGCTCGAGATCGGCAGCTTGTGGTCGTTCGCCGGAGCGATCGCCGCGTCTTTCGCGCTCATGATCGTCGTACGGACGGCCGTGGTGAGCGGCGCCTTCAACCTCGATCGGCTCCTCGGCGGGCGACCGCTGCCGGCCGGCTGGCAACGCGTGGTCAACTGGGGCGGCGTGCGCGGCTCCATCCCGCTCGCGCTCGTGCTCGGTATCCCCGTCGCCGGAGCGATCACGGCGGAGCTCCGGACGGAGCTCATCGGGATCGTGTTCGGTGCGGTCTTCCTGTCGCTGGTGGTACAAGGTCTCACGATGCGACCGCTGCTCGCGCGCCTGGGTCTCATCGGAATCCGGCCGGAGGAGAAAGCGTACGAAGAGGCGCTCGGGACCGTGTGGGCCTCGCAAGCCCAGATCGACGCGCTCGAGCAGACGTGGCGCGAGGGGGGCATTCCGGAGGCGTCGTACGTGGCGCTCAAGGGCAAGCTCGAGACCCTTCGAGACGAAGCGGCCGGAACGGCCCGGAGGACCGCTCGCGAGCACGAGCTCGTGCGACAGCGACAGCTGGCGCGAGCGAGCGAGCGGATGCTCCGAGCGGGTCGCGCCGCGATCGACGATGCCTATCGAGTCGGCTACGTGAGCGAGAGTGTCGCGCACGACTTGAAGACAGACGTCGACGCGCGGCTCATGGTGGGTGCCGAGAAGGGGTGGGACGCCGTATGGGGTCTCGTGGAGCATGACCAGGGCCGACACGAGGAGGAGCCGCCAGGTCACGGGTAGGTGCCGGAAGCATCCGACGGTAGCACTTGCTATATTTCATGCATTCATTGCATTCATCGCACTAATCGGCGTATGAGAGCGTTTCTACGCGTTGACGATTTATTTAGGGTGCGCTACATTGTCCGCGTTGTAGAAAAGTGGAGGTACACGATGGCGTTTGAGGTCTTTAACCGCCGCTCTGCCGGTCGTACTCGTGAGCCGGCCATCACAATCCAAAAACGAGGTACGTTCTCGTTCAACGCGCCGGCCGCGCAAATGATCGCGGGTGACGACAATCCGCATCAGCTTCCCGTCGAGCTCCTGTTTGATGCCGAGCGTCAGATTGTTGGATTCCGCAAGGCAAGGAACGCAACAAATCCATATATGATTCGGAAGCAACAAAACTCAGAGTCATATCTGCTCACGGGCCGGGCGTTCACGCAGCACTATCAGATCGATACGAGCGTTGCGAGGAGGTATAGAGCCAACATTTACGAAGGTATCGTAGGTCTTTGTTTGACCGACGAAGCAGTGGAGGTTGGGCGCGGACGCCCACCGAACCCGGTCGAGGGTGCGGCAAACGCGACGCTCAGCGATGCCCCAGGTGGGTCGTCGCAAGACGATCTTCGGAAACTGTTCGGGGCGGAGGCAGAGGGAGGGGGGACAGGACAGGCTACCGGTAGCTAGCTATCCGGGAAGATTGAGCGTCCAAAACTCAGCTGCCTGTCCTGCCCCCTTCGCAGCACAACAATAAGCCTCGGCAGCAGACGTCGCGAATCAACCCGACCTTTGATCCGGGCGGGAGCCACGAGATCGATTCTGCCAATACGGCGGTCGGCCTACCGCCGACCGGACCGGCTCGCCATCTTCCAGGGTTACCGAAAAAGCCGACTCTAGGCTCTACCTGGAGGTACGATGGCGATCTTCCGCGTCAAGTACTACTCGACCATCAGCGTGGGAAGCGGTGGTCGAATCACGATCCCGCAGGACATGAGAGACGATCTCCGGATCGACGACGGTGATTCGCTGACAGTGCGGCTCGAGGAGGCGGATGGGGGCGAACGTCAGATCACCGTGTGGAAGTCGAACGGAGACGGTCCCGTCTAGCCATCTCCGGGCGAGACCGGCCGCGATTCGAAGCGAGTCCTTCAGGGTCGCGGTCGACGCCCGAAGTTGATCGCCATCGTCCCGAGCAGCAGGTCTTCGTACCCGCACCCCTCGTATCCGACGGCCTCCATGCGTCGAACGACATCTCTCTGACCCGGGAACCGACGCAACGACTCCGGGATGTAGACGTAGGACTCGGCGTCCCGGTGCAGCGCCCAGCCGACCAGCCGCGTCGACGCGTCGAGATAGCCGAAGTACCCCCGCCGGATCAGCTCGGAACGCGGGTGGCCGAAGTCGAGCGTCACCAATCGACCACCGGGACGGAGTGACCGGAGGATCTCGGCGAGGCAGTCGTCGAGATTCGCGAAGTTGCGCAAACCGTACCCGATCACGACGCGATCGAAGCTCTCGTCCGGGTACGGTAGCGACGCGGCATCGCCGGCCACCCAGGCGAGCCGAGCGTCGCCAGCCCGCCCCGCGCCGACCCTCAACATCTCGGGCGTGAGGTCGGTTGCCACGACGTCGACGGAGGCCGACCCGTCCCCGATCTCCCCCGCGGCCAGGGCCAGATCTCCCGTGCCCGCCGCGAGATCGAGCACGCGGTGCCCGGCCTCGATCCGGGCGAGCTCGAGGACCCGCGTCTTCCAGCGGCGGTGGAGCCCGAACGACATAACGTCATTGGTCAGGTCGTACTTGCCCGCCACCCCGGCGAACAACGCTCGGACGTAGCGGCGCTTCTCGGCCGGGTCTTCGATCCGGTCCGAGATCCGGCGATTGAGGCTCAAGAGCGGCTCCTTCACGGGCGAACGCGGGGCAGCCCCGCGGGAGGGCGCGAGGCTGCTCGGCGGAAGGCTTCCGAAGGTAGCGAACGTCCCGCATCGCGCCAAACCGCGCGGGTTTCTGGCGCGCCGCCGCATGATGGTATACCATGTATACGTGCCGCTACCACGACCGATCTGTACCCGATTGCCCTCGGAGCTCGAGGGTCCGCTCGAACGCCGCTTCTTCGAGCTCGACTGGACCCCTTCCCGCGGGATGCGTGAGATCGCGCGCGAGTGGCTCGCCGTTCAGCGCTATCCGCGGCTCGAGTTCCGCGACACACCGGCCGGTCGGCGCGCCGCCCTCCGAGAGGGCCCCGAGATCTGGGAGATCGCCGCCGCCGCGGGCCCGTCGCGCGCCATGAGCGCGGCGCTCGGCCAGCGTTTCGCGTGGGTCCAGGCCGACGCGCTCGATGAGGCGCTCGGGTACGCGCGCGAGCACCGCGACGAGATCGACCGGGTGATCGCGCGAGAGGAACGTCTCGCCGGCGGGTAGCAGAAGCCGTGACATCCTGCCACGCTCGGGGGCGCGCGTCTGGGAGCGAGTCGTGTGAAGAACCGTCGTTACGGGCCCACGGTCGCCAGTGCCCGCAGGAGCGCCCCCGCCTTGTGTTGCGTCTCCTCCCACTCGCGGACCGGGTCGGAGTCGTAGACGATGCCCGCTCCGGCTTGGGCGTAGGCGCGGTCGCCGACCGCGACCAGCGTTCGGATGACGATCGCCATGTCGAGACTACGGCCTCCATAGCCTACATACCCGGCCGCACCGCCATACGGGCCCCGGCGCGTGGGCTCGAGCTCGTCGATGATCTCCATCGCCCGCACCTTGGGCGCGCCCGTGAGCGTCCCCGCCGGGAAACACGCGCGGAAGGCTTCGATCGCGCTGGCGCCCGGGCGTAGTCGCCCGGTCACCTCGCTGACCAGGTGCATGACGTGGCTGTACCGCTCGACCTCCATGAACCTCGGTATCGAGACGGAGCCCGCCGCGGCGACGCGGCTCACGTCGTTCCTTCCCAGGTCGACGAGCATCAGGTGCTCCGCCCGCTCCTTCTCATCGGCCAATAGATCGGCCTCGAGCCTCGCGTCCTCCTCCGGCGTCGTCCCGCGGGGTCGCGTTCCCGCCAACGGTCTCACCACGATGCTCCCATCCTCGACTCGCACGAGCGTTTCGGGCGAAGACCCGATGAGTCGCACGCCATCGAGCTCGATGAAGAACAGATAGGGTGACGGGTTTCCACGACGAAGCGCGCGGTAGAGATCCAGGGGCTCGCCCTCGAACTCCGCCGCCATGCGTTGCGAGACGACGACTTGATAGGCGTCCCCCGCCGCGATGTATTCGCGAATCCGTTCGACGGCGTCCTCGTAGTCATCGCGAGACCGGTTGCCCGTGAGGGCCACGTCGTTCGCCGCGTCATCGGCCAAAGGGCAGAGCGAGTGGGGCCGCTCCAACCGCGCGACCCAGGTCCGGAGACGCTCCCCCGCCGACGCGTAGAGATCGCCGGCGTCGGCCGATCCGTCCTCCGGCACGCGCACCGCGGAGACGGCCAACGCCCGCGAGAAGAGGTTGTCGATGATCAAGGTGCGGTCCGTTGCGAGAAAGCACGCATCCGGAATCCCGACGTCATCGAGCGGGGCGTCGGGGAGGTGCTCGATCCAACGCACCATGTCGTAGCCGAAATAGCCGACGGCTCCGCCCCAGAAGGGCGGTAGGCCCTCGACTTCCACCGTCTCGTACGACCCGACCCAGCCCTCGAAATCAGCGAACGGGTCGGATGTGGTGACGGGGAGGCTCCAACCCTCGTCCGGGCTCCACGTGCGGACCTGGTCGCCGTCGAGTCGCCACGCCTCGCGCGGCGTCGAGCCGATCGAGCTGAACCGCGCCCAGCGCTCGCCCCCTTCGACGGACTCGAGCAGGTATCCGAACGGGGGCTCGCGCAGCCGCGCGAACGCGGTAAGCGGGGTGTCGAGATCGAACGGGATCTCGACATAGATCGGGACGATCGTGCCCGGCTGCGCGAGCTCGGCGAACGTCTCCAGGTCGGGGGTGATCTTGGCCCGGGACATGGCCGGAAGGTTAGATCGCGGAGGGCGAAAAGCCTAGCGTTCGAGCTCGCTTGCCGGCCGCCACGTCCAGACCTACGCTTCCCCTCGAAACCGCGTACGTACGGCTCGAATCCGTACGGTCAGAAGAGGACATCGATGAACACGAACGACTACATCTCGCAGGTCGACCGGGTCAGCGCGCACAACTACCATCCCCTCCCTGTCGTCTTGCGACGCGGAGAGGGTGAATGGGTTTGGGACGTCGAGGGCAAGAAGTATCTCGACATGCTGAGCGCCTACAGCGCGGTCAATCAGGGCCACCGCCACCCCCGCATCATCGAGGCGCTGAAAGAACAAGCCGATTCGCTCACGCTGACGTCGCGGGCCTTCCACAACGATCAGATGGGACCGTTTCTCGAGCAGCTGTGCGAGACGACCGGTTTCGAGCGCGCGCTTCCGATGAACACGGGTGCGGAAGCCGTGGAGACCGCGATCAAGGCGGCGCGGAAGTGGGGGTATCTCGTCAAGGGCGTCCCGGAGGGGCAGGCCGAGATCATCGTTTGCGAGGAGAACTTCCACGGCCGAACGACGACGATCGTCGGGTTCTCTTCAGACCACGGCTCGCGCCACGGGTTCGGGCCCTTCACGCCGGGCTTCGTGACGATTCCGTACGGCGACGCCGATGCGCTCGCCGCCGCTGTCACGCCCAACACCGTCGGCTTCCTGGTCGAGCCCATCCAGGGCGAAGCGGGCGTGGTCGTTCCACCCGAGGGCTTCTTCGGTCGCGCGGTCGAGGTGTGTCGAGAGCACGGCGTGCTCATGATCAACGACGAGATCCAAACCGGTCTCGGACGCACCGGCAAGCTCTTCTGCGGCGACTGGGATGGAAGCCGCGGCGACATCATGATCGTCGGGAAGGCGCTCGGCGGCGGCGTGATCCCGGTGTCGGGGATCCTCTCCAGCTCGGAGATCATGGATGTGTTCACGCCCGGTGACCACGGATCGACGTTTGGCGGAAACCCGCTGGGCGCGGCCGTCGCGCAAGCCGCGCTCGACGTGATTCTCGAAGAGGACCTCGCGGGTCGCTCGAACGAGCTCGGAACCTGGTTCATGGATCGGCTCCGCGAGATCGACTCTCCCCACATCGATCACGTGAGGGGGCGCGGGCTGTTCGTCGGGCTCGTGATCAAGGACGAGTCGGGCTCGGCTCGCCCCTTCTGCGAGGCGCTCCAGGCTCGAGGGATCCTCGCGAAAGAGACGCACGAGCAGGTGATCCGCTTCGCGCCGCCGCTCGTGATCGAGCGGGCGACGCTCGAGTGGGCGCTCGACCACATCGCCGAGGTCGTGCAAGGTGCGGAAGTGGCCGTCGGCTGAGGCCGGCCGTGCACCCCTGACTCAGGGCCAGGGCTGAGGCTCGGTCGGGGCGCGTCCGGAACGGACCGCCCCACCGAGCCGTCCGATCGACACGGTCGATCGCCTGACCGAGCGGATCTCCGAGCTCGTGCGTCGAAGCCTGCCCCGCGACGCGGTCGAGACGCACAACCAATCCTGCGATGCTCGTGTCCACGGATCGGAAGCGAACGCCACGGCGAGGATTCGGGAGACCCGTAGCCCGTGAAAGAACCGCAAGCCATAGAGCGGTTGAAGCGAGGTGAAGAAGATGCGGCGCGCGCGCTGTACGACGCGCACGTCGATCGCGTCTACCGGATCTGCTACCGGTTCGCCGGCGAGGATCACCTCGCGCAGGATTTCACCCAGGAGACGTTCGTGCGCGCATTCACGAAGATCGACACGTTCCGCGGCGAGTCCGCGTTCGGGACGTGGATCGGCTCGATCGCGACGACCGTCTCGCTCAACGGGCTCCGGAAGGTGAAGCGTTTTCGGACGCGCGAGACCGACCTGGATGACGAGATTCGCGTCACGGCGCGCGGGACGCGGTCGATCGAGCCGGATCTCGAGTCGAAGCTCACGGCGGCGATCGACGCGCTGCCGGAAGGATACCGGACCGTGTTCATCCTGCACGATCTCGAAGGCTACACGCACGAAGAGATCGGCGAGATGCTGGGGATCAAGTCCGGAACGTCGAAGTCCCAGCTGTTCCGCGCGCGTGCCCGTCTGAGGTCGGACCTGGCGGACCACGCGGGGGAGTGGGCGTCGTGACCGACTTCGATCGCTTCGTGGAATTCCTCCGTAGAGAGGCGAAGACCTACAACCAACCGCCGGCCACCCCCGCGGCGACCATGTGGATACGCGTTCGGGACGAGCTGGCGTTCGAAGCCCCGGAGCTCGAGACGCGCGAGCTCGAGACGGGCCCGACCTCGTCCGCGGAGACGCCCCTCGCGTCGGAAGACCTCGTCACGAGCGCAGCTCGGCGCTATCACGAGCCACCGTCTCCTCCGAGGGACGAGATGTGGGAGCGGATCGAGGCCGGTTGGGCGATGCGTCGCGCCGCCCCGGCCGGGGTTCGAGAGGCCGGGCTGACCGAGCTCGCCGAGGACCTCCCGGGTTTCGAGATCCCGGAGACGGAACGATCCGAGCGGCGCTCGGTGGCGCTCTGGGTCACCGGCGTCGCCGTTGCCGCCTCGATCCTGTTCGGGATCGTCATCGGCCGCGGGATGCCGCCCCTCGAGCGCGCGTCCACCCGGGTCGCGGTCGAGCCGCGGACGGACACCGGCGCTCCGACCGATGTCGCACTCCAGTCGACGGCGGGTGGTGCGAGCACGGCTTCGGCCGACGAGGGCCCGGGGGACGGGGCTCGATCGAATCCGGGTGACGTGGAGATGTCGGCACCCGAGGCCGATCGGCTCGAGACGGCCCCTCGGCTCGCTGCCCGCGACCCGGGCCGGGTCGACGACCGAGACGTCCGTACGCCCTCGTCGATCGAGGAGCGCTCCACGATGTCGGTCGATCGGAGAAGCGTCGTCGCGCGATACGCGACCACCGCGCACCTGGGGCGGACCGAGACGCTCCTCACCTCGTTCCGCGCCGACGACGGGTCGCCGGACCAGTTCGGCGAGCTGGCTCGTTCCGCGCGCAACCTGCTCGGGGAGACACGGCTGCTCCTGGACATGGATATCGAACGATCGCCCGGCGAGCGGGCACTCCTCGAGGAGATCGAGCTCCTTCTGGCGCAGATCGCACGGCTGGGTCCGGATGCACCGAGCTTCGAGCGCGAGATCATCGCCGAGGGTCTCGAGCGGATGGGGACGGTGGCGACGCTCCGCGACGCGTCGCCACAGCTCGGCACGTGACGCCGAGATCGAGCGGATACGAGACTTCCTGATGGATAGAGGGGACGGTAGAAGATGACCAAGCGAACGAACAGCAGACGTTGGCTCGCGATCGCACTCGCGAGCGCGACGCTCGGCGGCGTGCCGTGGAGCGGCGGGACGGAGCCCGTTTCGGGCAGCGCGACCCTGGCTCAAGAGTCCGACGCGGAACGCACGTACCGCGACGCGCGGCGCGCGCTGACGCGTGAGCAGTTCAGTCGAGCGGCGGAAACGTTCGCGGTTCTGCGCGACCGGTTTCCGGCGAGCGCGTATACCGCGGACTCCTACTACTGGCAAGCGTTTTCGCTCTACCGACTCGACGCGCTTCGCGAAGCGCTCGGGCTGCTCGAATCGCAGCTCACGTATCACCCGGACGCTTCGACGGCGGGCGATGCGCGCGATCTCGAGCTGCGCATCCGGAACCGACTCGCCCGACGGGGAGATGCGACCGCCGCGGAGCGAGCGATGGTGTTGGCGGAGGCTACGCTCGCGGCGGAAGCGGTCGGCGGGTTGGACTACGCGCTGGCCGGCGCCGGCTACGCGTACGAGCATGCGCTCGCACAGAGCGCCAGGGCCTCCGAGATCGGGCTCCGTCGCGCTGAAGCGGCGTTGGCCGCGGTCCACGCCCAAGGCTTCGTCGGCGACACGCGTTTCCAGGAAGGGTGCGACGAAGAAGAGGTACAGCAGGCCGCGCTCCAGGCGCTGATGCAGATGGATACCGATCGAGCGCTGCCCATCCTGGAGCGAGTGCTGGCACGACGTGACGAATGCTCCGTGCCGCTTCGGAAGCAGGCGATCTTCGTCCTGTCGCAGCACGACGCCGCTGTCGCCGAGTCGGTGATCACAGATGTCGCCCTCAACGATCCCGAGCCGGAGGTTCAGGAGGCCGCGGTGTTCTGGCTCTCTCAGGTCGGGACGGACGGCGCGCTCGACGCGCTCACTCAGATCCTCATGGGGTCCGACGATGAGCGACTCCAGGAGAACGCGATCTTCGCGCTGTCCCAACACGGCAGCTCTCGCGCCGGGGAGCTGCTCCGTGAGTATGCGCTGGACGCGACGCGACCCCAGCGGATCCGGGAGAAGGCGATCTTCTGGCTGAGCCAGCACCCCGAGCAGGCGGACGCCGACTTCTTGATCCAGCTCTATGGCCAGCTCGAATCGGAGAGTCTCCGCGAGAGCGTCTTCTTTTCGCTCGCGCAGCTCGACGACGCGGCCGCCGTCGAGTGGATGCTCGACCGTGCGCTCGATGCGTCGGAGCCGATCGAGCTCCGCAAGCAGGCGCTGTTCTGGGCCGGGCAACACGCGAGCATCGATCTGGACCGGCTGAACGGGCTCTACGGTCGGCTCGAAGACGCCGAGATGAAAGGTCAGCTGATCTTTACGTACGCACAGCGGGATGAGCCGGAGGCGGTGGATCGGCTGATCGAGATCGCGCGGATCGAAACCGATCCCGAGATCCGAAAGCGCGTGATCTTCTGGCTGGGTCAGACCGGTGACGAACGAGCGATCGAGTATCTGCTCGATCTCGTCGAGGATCCCCCGCGGTGAGGCGGCTGGCGCTCTCCGCGACCGCCGCGGCGATCCTCCTCGCGCCCACGTTTTCCGAAGCGCAGGAGCTCGGCGAGCGCGTCCGACGCGCGCCCGACGGCTGGGTCCGGTTCATGTTCGAGGGCCGCGAGGGAATCTGCGGGCATGAGCGCGGCGGGATCTCCTTTCGTCGCGACCGGGACCACGACTACGGGGACTGGACGTGTGAGGAAGGGCCGGTCCGAGTGGAGTTGAGGGTGCGCGATGCCCGGATCCGGGATATCGACGTAGAGGTGGCCGGCGGCTGGGACCGACGATCCGGGGTCGTCACGGATCTGGGCGCGGTCTCGCCTCGCGAGGCTTCCGACGCGTTGTTCGACATCGCCGAGACGGCGGAGGAAGACGTCGCGAAGGATGCGATCTTCCCGGCCACGATGGGGCGCGGGGTGGAGTCCTGGCCGCGTCTGCTCGAGATCGCCCGCGGCCACCGCTCACGAGACGTACGACGGCAGGCGGTGTTCTGGCTGGGTCAGGAGGCGAGCGAGCGCGCGACCGAGGGCCTCACGTCGATCATCGAGGACGACGGGGAGCTCGAGGTTCGCGAGCACGCGATCTTCGCGTTGTCGCAGCGCCACGAGGAGCCGGCGGCGTTCGAGACGCTGATGCGACTCGCACGGTCCAGTCCGGAGCCGTCGCTCCGTCGGACCGCCATCTTCTGGCTCGGCCAGAGCGACGATCCCCGCGTGCTCGAGCTCCTCGAGGAGATCCTCACGCGCGGGGGCTGACTCCCGCCTAGCCGCCTCGCACGATCGCGGAGGATACGCGCCCGTGCGTGTGCTCCGAGTCGATCGTGTCCAGGGCGCGCATGAACGCCTCGCGCACGTCACCCTCGATCGAGTACGCACCCGCGATCGCGATCAGCACCGCCCCGAGGTTGTGATCGCTGTCGATCAGACGCGCGATCTCGAGCGAACCCACGAGGTGCGCGTCCGCCAGATCGAGATCCACGAAGGCGAGGAGCGCCTGGGTCCGACTGTGATCGCTCTCGACCGACGCCGCCGCCTCGAGGTACGCGCTACGGAGCGCCGAGCCGCTCGGACGCCGTGCCGCGACCTCGAGTAACAGGCTCGACAACGTGTGGTCCGAATCGATGTCGGCGGCCGAAGCGAGGATCGCGGCCAGATCCGCATCCGTGAGCCCGTCGAGATCGAGCGCGGCCGACAGCACGCTCCCGCGCGAGTGGTCCGACTCGATCGACCGGGACGCCGCGATGAACGCCTCCCGCAGCGTGGCGTCGCCCAGATCGTGCGCGGTCGCGTCGATCAACACCTGCGAGAGCATGTGGTCCGATTCGATCGACGAAGCGGCTTCGAGCACCGCCGCCAGCTCGGCGGCTCCCAGCCCGCGCTGCCGCAGCAGAAGCTGGTAGACCTGACCTTTCTGGTGATCGGATTCGATGGTGCCCGCAGCACGTAGGAAGGGCGCCCTCAGCCCTGGCTCGAGAGTGTACCGCTCGGCGAGCCCGACCAGGATCTGACCCATCTGATGATCGGACTCGATCCCTTCGGCCGCGGACTCCAACAACGCTTCGAGGTTCTCTTGGGTCAGGTCCCCGCGCCGAAGCGCGATCGACAGCACCTGTCCGTGCTGGTGATCCGATTCGATCGTCGCCGCCGCCGCTATGAACGAGGCGCGGGTCTGCGCATCGAACGCGTGGGTCTCGGCCGCCGACTGAAGCACCTGACCGAGCGCATGATCCGACTCGATCTCGCGGCTCGCGACGCTCATGACGCGGCTGACTTCGGAGCTCGAGAGCGAGCGATCCTCGATCAGGAACCTCAGGTACCGGCCCTGCGCGTGATCGGACCACATGCGCTCCACCTCGGCCAGGACACCGTCGGTCCCCTCCCGAGATTGAATCCAGGCCACGCGTTCCTCCGCCATGTAGCTGCTCGTGCGGAACAGGTCGAGCAGCGCGCCGGCCAGCCAGCGTCGCGCCGCTTGGTCGAACGGCTGGCGGTCACCATCGATGCGCCAATCGTACTCGGGCGCTCCGCCGTTCCCGGGGTCGATCTCGAGCCGCCGCCGGTCGCCGGGTCGTCGGACCTCGAAGCGTAACGAGGCGCCGCGTGACAACCGGGCGACGTCACGGAAGTCCTCGGAGAACTCGATGTCGCCTCGGATCCGTACCTCCGAGCGGCACTCGCCGTACTCGAGATCGATCGAGATGTCATCGTTCGACGTGCGGTGGACGTGATTCTCCGCTTCTCCGTCGGAGGGTCCGCACAGGACCTGTGCCTCCTGCGGGCGCGTCGCCGGAACGAGCGGGCGGAGCGTGGGACGCGCCGACCCGGCGTCGAGGGTCGCCCACTCGACCTCGAGCGTGAGCGGCGAATGCGTGCCGGGGACGACGCTCGGCAGCGCCTGCTCGACGATGCGTGCCGACACCGCTTCGTCCACGCCGGCGATCTCGGGACCGACCGGTTCGGGCGAGCGAATCGGCGGACCCGATCGACCCGGGTCACGAGCCAGAGACTCGATGAGCGGGTCTATGGCGTCGGTTTCCTGCGCGTCGACGCGGGCGGCGTCCGCCGCCCGCGCGGAGAGCGCACCCAGCGGCAGCGCGACGGCGAGGGTGGCCGTGACGGAGGCCACGACGGCGCGACGCGACAACGGGCGACGATCTCGTGTGTGGTCCATGAGCGCGATCAGTCGAGCTCGCAACCGGTTCTTCCGCGCGAAGCACACGCCGACCACCGCCGCCGGCGGCGTGGCTTGGAGCGAACGGGCCAGATCTACGAGCTCGTGCGCGTAGGTCGATGGCTCGTGTCCCAACCGCAAGACGAGATCGTCGCACGCGTGCTCTCGCTCGATCCGCAACCGGTTCGCCGCGATCCAGGCGAGCGGGTTGAACCAGTGGAGCGAGCATGCGACGTGCGCGACCATCTGCACCAGATAGTCGCGTCGGACGACGTGACCGAGCTCGTGCGTCAACACGGCATCCAACCGCCACGGCTCCCACCCCTCCGCCCCTTCCGGCAGAATCACCACGGAGCGACGCGCGCCCCAGGTCATCGGGATCGAGTCCGGCCTCCCCCGAAGCAGGACCGGATCGCGTCGTAGTCCGAGCCTGCGCGCGATCCTTCGCGTTCGATCCACGATCGCGGGGTCGCTCACGCGCTCGGTGCCTCGCTCGAGCCACCGGAGCCGAGCGGTGCCAACGGCCAACCGTCCCAAACCGAACAGCACGCCACCGATCCAGACCCCGAGGGTCACCAACGCCCACTGGATGGGTGGCACACCGGACATCGCTTCGGGCCCGGACGAGAGCGCTCCGGCCATATCGTCGTCGCGTCGGGTCTTCTCCGCTTTCGTGCCACCCGTACGGACGGGCGCCACCGAAGCATCGATCGCGCCGCCGTCGTTCGCTGCCGTCGCTCGGCCGACGAGGACGGCGCTCTCGCTCCGCTCGGGCTCGACGAAGAGAGAAGCCGTCGCGACCGCGGTCCGCGCGGCGGGGCGATCCACGAACGGGATCTCGAGCTCGAGGCTCGGGAGGAGACGCGCCGTCAGGGGCAGCAGCAACAGCCCGCACACCGCGACGGTCCAGACGAGGTGCCGGCTCGCCGCCGAGGCGCGTCGCAAACAGACCGCTACGAGCAGCGCCAGCGACAAGAGAACGAAGCCCTTCGCCGCTTCCTCGAGGAGCGCGCCGAACCAGGGGGTGGCGGCAACCGTCTCGAACTTCGACAACGCGGACAACATCACGTTCGCTCCCTTCGCATACGTTCGATCAAATCCGCGAGCTCGGAGAGCTCATCTTCGCCGAGGTCGCCCGCCGAGCGATCGAGCAGGGCGGCGACCGTCTTACCGGGAGATCCCTCGAAGAACGTCCGCACCATCCGCTCGAGCGCGGACTCGCGCGCCGATGCGGCGTCGATCGCGGCGCGGTAGAGGTAGCGTGCGCCATCCTGCTCGTGCGTCACGTGCCCCTTCTCTTCCAATCGGCCGAGCATGGTGCGCACGGCGGAATAGCTGGGCGCTTGAGGGAGCTCGCCGCGGACGTCGGCGACGCTCGCCCGCTCCAGCCGGAACAGGATGTCCATGATTTGACGCTCTCGACGGCTGAGCGGGACCACGTCGTTCGCTGACACGAAGAAGGCGCCTCTCTTCCCGGGCTCATCCACGCACAGGGTCGCCGGGACGTGCACGACCCGCATTTATGTCACAAATGTAGCATACTGCTACATACGTAGCATGGGTCGACACGGCCCGCAAGGGGCTCGCTCCCAAAACCCCCGCCGACTAGCTTCGGCGCGCCAGGTTTCAGGCGGCGCGACCCGCGTTCGACGGACCCCGCCCCTTGGCGTACGGGCCACCCCGCCTGGGGATTCGCGACGCATGAACCGGATGAGCACACCGGCGTACCACACGGGCACATGAACGGAATCGAGCGCGAGAAAGTCGGCCCGATGACCCTGCGGCTGTGGGCCCTCTGCACGGCCGTCATGGTCTGGGTCCTCTACGTCCTTACGTTGGCCCCGACGACCGGGTTCTGGGACACGTCCGAGTACATCGCGACCGCGCACATCCTCGGGATGCCGCACCCGCCCGGAAACGCGTTGTTCGTGCTGGTCGGTCGGGTCTGGGAGATGTCGCTCGCGTGGACGGGGCTCCCCATCGCGTACCGCATCAATCTGTTGAGCGCGACGCTGTCGGCCGGCGCGACGTTCTTCTGGTTCCTCACCGTCGCGCGCTTCGTTTCGCATTTCCGGACCAACCGACACGAAGTCCTCGTCGCGACGTTGGCCGCGATCTGGATCGGAGCCACGGCCTTCACGGTGTGGAGCCAGTCCAACCTCAACGAAAAGGTGTACACCCTTTCGCTCTTCGTCGTCGCGTTCGTGAGCTATCTCGCGCTGCGCTGGCTCGACGCCGCGGATACGCCTCGGGGCGATCGACTGCTGCTCCTCATCGCCTTGGTCCTGGGACTCGGCTGGTCGAACCACACGATGTCCCTGCTCCCGATCCCGGCGTTGGGCATGCTCGTGCTCGTCCACAATTGGCGCACGCTGCTCCGACCCGCTTTGATCGGCCTCGGGGTGGGGCTCCTCGCGGTCGGATTCTCGATCCAGCTCCTGTTCGTCCCGATCCGCTCCGCCCAGGATCCGATCATCGACGAGGCCGACGTGGAATGCCCGCGACTGTTGGACGCGGTCACGCCGGCCACGATCGAAAACCGCTTCGGCGACAGGAAGCTGGCGGTCAAGTGCGAGGCGCTCGCGCTGTCGCTGATCCGAGATCAGTACGGCCCGGGTCCGATCACCGAGCGACAGGCGCCGTTCGCGGCCCAGATGGCGAACTACTGGCAGTACTTCGACTGGCAGTGGGCGCGCACGCTCGGGTCGGGTCCGCGGCTCGGGATCTCGATGATGTTCCTCTTCCTCGCGCTTCTGGGTGTGTGGACGCACATCCAGGGAGATCGGAAGACCTTCGCCTATCTCGGGACGCTGTTCTTCACCGTCACGTTCTTGCTCGTCTACTACCTCAACTTCCGGTACGGATACTCCATCTATCTCGAGGAAGCGCCGGAGCCCTTACAGCACGAAGTACGCGAGTGGGACTACTTCTACATCATCGGGTTTCAGATGTGGGGGATCTACGCGGGGCTGGGCTTGGTGTCGTTGTGGTCCCAGCTCGCCGAGACGTTTCGCTCGAGGGCGGGGGCCGTGGACCAGGGTCTACGCGACGGTCTCGGTCCGTCGCACCTGAAGGCGGCGCCGCTTCTCTCGCTCGCGCTGGTGCCGTTGTTCTTCAACTACGCGCGCGCCGACCGAACGGGCGATTTCGCGGCCCGCGACTGGGCGTACAACATCCTCCAGTCGGTCGAGCCGTACGGCGTGCTGTTCACCAACGGCGACAACGACACCTTCCCGCTTTGGTATCTCCAAGAGGTCGAGGGGATTCGACGCGACGTCACTGTGATCGTTCATTCGTATCTGGGTACGCAGTGGTATCCGAAGCAGGTCCGCGACCTCACGGCGCCGTGCGAGCCTGGCGAAGATCCGAACGAGTCTCCGACGACGATCGTCTGTCAGCGTCCCTTCGACAGCGAGAACGCGATCGGCCCGTACCAGGGCGTCGATGCCAAGCCGCCCACGAGGTCGATCATCGCGTGGACCGACGAGGAGATCGACGCGGTCGACCCGGGCTATCTGATCCCCAACGACACGACGTTCAACATCACGCCATGGGTGAGGGCGACCGTCCCCGGCGGTGACTACGTCCTGTATCCGGACATCATGGTGTACCACATCGTCCGCGAGGCCCTGGGCGATCGACCCGTCTACTTCGCGGCGACCGCGCCCCCGGTGTACGGCAAGTGGGGGTTCCAGCCGCACCTCGTGCGCCACGGGCTCGCGTTCAAGCTGGTCAACGGTCCCATGGAGGAGACCGTCGACACGGTCGACCTCGCGGCCGACATGCCGCCGACCCGATCCCCGACCTGGGTCGACCGAACGCGCACCAAGGAGCTCCTCTGGGACGTCTTCCAGGTCGACTATCTACGGGATTGGGACGAGTGGCCCGAGCCGTCGACCGAGTCGAGCATCCCGGCCCAGTACTACGTGGCGTACTTCATGTTGGGTCTGAGCGAGCAACGCTTCGAAAACGTGGAGGAGGCGTCGCGCGCCTTCGAGTGGGCCGACCACTTCGGATCGCTGGCGCGGCTGTTCCAGCCGGGTACGGTCTCCGACTAGCCGGTCGTCCGGATTCGGCTCCGGCATCCGAGGCTCGCCGCCGTTGTCGCGTTGAAGTTCACGTAAGCGCCGCAGGGGCGAGAGACCCGGCTGTGTCCGCCCTCGCGGATCCACACGCCTCGTATTGTCTGGTCGACAAAACCTATACAGGTTGCCGACCTTAGTCCGCGTCCTTCCTCTCTCGCTGACCGAATAGCGGGGCGCGTCTAAGAGGCGGATCAAAGTCTGTCGTGGGATCCTCGCCATGGACGACACGCGTGCAACTCATGACCACAGTCCGGTGCCGAACTCCCGGAGCTCCGCAGGCGTCGACTCCGAATCCACCTCGGTGTCGAAGAGCTCGGACCGATCGATGACCGACGCGTCGCAGGCCTCATCGACTCAACCGGAGGAGTATGAGTTCCTGACCGCGAAGTCGTGGTCACGGATACGAACGGCAAATACGCGGAACAGTCGGCGTAAAGCGAAGCAGAACGTGCTGGATGGTTTCTGCAACAATCTGGCGTTCGGAGACCAGGATGGAGACGGTCTCTCTGCGGCGCTCGAGGTCCTAGGGGATCAGGAGGAGGCTGCGCTCGAGCAGTTCGTCACACACGTTCACGACAACATCGCCTACTATCAAACGAAGCTGAAACGCGAGCTGAACTACAGGAACTGGTGGATCATCGCGACCGTCGTGATGCTTGCGGTCACGCCGTTGCTCGTCTTTCTCTATACATGGCTTGGGCACTGGATCCTGAGCTCCCGCGTCGACTCAGGGGTC
Source organism: Gemmatimonadota bacterium (assembly GCA_022360695.1). Lineage (GTDB taxonomy): Bacteria > Gemmatimonadota > Gemmatimonadetes > Palauibacterales > Palauibacteraceae > Palauibacter. The sequence goes on along the minus strand of JAKSCH010000167.1, from coordinate 11,890 downwards.
GGGTTCGGTGCCGCGAACGTCACCGCCATCGGCACCGCGGTCCTCACCTCCATCATCGCGCTACACCGATTCCTCACGGGCTGGTTCAACAAGCGTCGTTTCGTCGCGACGCTCCACGAGGCCTCATCCGAGCTAAAGGAGCTGTTGTTCGGCTTCGAGGATAAGTGGCGTCCTCGTGACCTGTCGAAGGACGACGAGAAGAGGAAGTTCCTCGCGGACCTCCGGGCGAAGGTGAAGAAGGCCCGAGCCATCGTTCGCAAAGAACGCCGCGCGTACTTCGCGGCGAAGTCCGAGGTTCCGAACGTGGACATCGGCTCGGCGTTGACCTCGGCCCGGACTGCCGCGGTCTCGATCTTCACCGGTCACCAGGCACCCGCCCACACGCACAGTCTACAACGCGCGGAAGCGCTCCGTCGGCGTGCCGACGAGCTGGACGACGCGAAGCGGAGCCTGGAGGTCGACGTCGGTGCGCTACAGCGTCAGATGCGAAACATCCAAGCCGCACTCGAGATGACTGACGACAAGACACGTCGCGCGGAGCTCCGCGAGCAGCTCGAGGCGCTCGACCAGAAACTCGCGGAGGTGCGCGACAGCTTGTACGAGGCACAGCTCGAAGCGGGCTTGCTGAGGGGGCATGGATGAGACGCGAATGCCGGATGCCGAAAGTCGGGGTCATTGCGGCGGGTTTGCTCGGGACGTTCTCGAGCTCGACGGCCGGACAGCTCACCGGAGTGCCGCTCGTTTCGTTGGGGCTACCGAACGACGAGATCGCGTGGATTCAGGGCGGGCTGGTGCACGCGACCACGGGCGCGGATTTCGTCGGAGACGACACGCCGAGCGAGATTGGTTGGTCGGCCTTCGGCCAAGGACAGATCCTCGGGGTCGCCATCCAGGGGCTCGTAGGCGTTCTCGACCGCGATCTCGCGGCCGATGAAGGTGGAACGAAGCCGCAGGCGGGTCTCCTACTCGGGTACCAAGGCTATCTGGAGGAGGCCGACTACCACAACATCGGGTTCTCGATCTTCGGCGGCGTCGGCATGGGTGCGCTCGGGCGCGGCGAGAGGGAGACCAACCTGACGTTTGGTGCAGACCTCACGTACGAGCGCGAGCCCGGCGGATACGTGATCCGAGGCAGCCTCACCCCTCGATTCGCGTTGCGTCGAACGAGCGTCGAAGTCGGCGCGGCCTCGCAGTCGGGCTTCGCGCTGGGCCTCAACCTCACGGTCGGCGGGGCCGCGGGCTTCGCGATCATCGTGGGTGTCGAGAGCTTGTGGCTCGGCAGCGGCGGAGATCCGTCCTCGCTGTCGCTCGACGCAGTCGACGTTCAAGCGATCTCGCTCGGCGGGCGCTTCGCCTTCTTCTGAGTGTCGACCGAATGTCGGGAGTGAAGCTCACACCACAGGAAGAGCTCAAGCTGGCGGCCGTGTGTCGAAAGCAGTGGATCGACAATGTCCCGGTTGCTTTCCGCGATCTGACGCGTCGCGGGAGCCCGCTGTCGATCAAGGCCGGGGAGGAGCTACGGCCGAAGACGTTCTCGAGTCGCTTCCGATACACGTCCAAGGCGCAGAACGCCGGCGGAGTCCAGAATCACTTTCAAGGTTTCCAGCGGTTGGTCAGCGGTCAGCATATCGTGGTTTCGGGCGGCGACTGGCGGCGGCGAAACCAGTTCTCGCACGTGTTCGTGGGTCGTTTCGCGTCGGCCGAAGACCCTGACGATCCAGCGCCCCCGCTGGCAGCCAAGGCCGGCGTGGAGGAGCCGCGGGACGGCGACACGCTCTTCAGGAAGATCGAGCTCGACAAGACGTGCTGGCATGCGGGCGGGATCTCCATCTGCGGAACGGTGCTCGTCGTTCCCGTCGAGTGTGGCCCGACGCGAACACGGCTTTTGGGCGGTCGTACGCCCAGGTGCGAAGAACAATCCCGTGTCCAATTCGTGGATCTCAACGACCCGGTGCGGCCGAGGATACTCGACGTCCACGTCGATCGTCCCGGCGAGATGGCGACCGCCGCCTCGATGATCCACGTGCCGGGACGCGGTTACTTGCTGGTCGTCCTGAGCGCCACCGATGAAGTACCAGGGTTTCAGAATCGGAAGCTCGAGTTTCGTTGGTCGAATACGGCTTCCCTGTGCGACGGGTTCGCCGACGCCGTGAACTATCAGATCCCCCGGTCGCTGGCGTGGCGATCGTACCAGGCAATCAATCTGGTGCGCGAGACGCAGGGGCGGGTGTTCGTGTTCGGCGTCGGGCAGGACGATGTCGACCTGTTCGAGATCAAGCTTCCCGTCGGCAACACCGAAGAGGAGCCGATTCCGACCTGGGACGAGTGGAAGGTGCCGCCCACCGAAACGCCTTGGGTGCCCGAGTTACGACCCGTATGCGGCCGCTCCGATTTCGGACACGAAGATGGCCACGCGGACTTCCAGGCGGGGGCCGGCGTGTGGGCGCACGAGAACCGGCTCGGTCTTTACAGCGTGCCCGAATGGCGGTTGCTCAGCAACCGACTGTTGATGACGGAGTGGTTGGGCGAAGACCCCGGTTGAGGAAGATGCGTCAGAACGGTCGAAGCGTCCCCAGCAGCGTGATCAGAATCAACAGCAAGCCGTTGATCGAGCTGACGAGCGCGTTCGTCCGACGAAAGCGCGTAAAGGCCGCGCTCTCCTCGCCCGCGTTCGCCGCCGCCTCGGCCGCCCGAGCGAGCCGACCGGCGTTCGGGATCTGGATCGCGATCGCGAGGAAGAAGGCCGCCAGTCCGAGCACCTGCATCTGAAACAGCCAGTGCGGGCTGAGCTCGAAGAACCCGTACCCGCCCACGCCGCTCAAGCCGAACCCCGCCACGATCGTGAGCAGCATCCCGACGAGCGCCGGTCCCTTCAGGAGCTGAGAGCTCGCCCGGTACGTGAACGCGATCACGGCTCGATCATCGGTCTTGTTCGCTCGAACCGTGAGGAGCGCGAGCGCGAACGTGACGCCGAACCAGAGCGCGAGCCCGAAGACATGCAGGAACAGCAGGATTCCACGTAACATGAGAGCAAGCTCCTCGGGTCCGCCTGGCGGGTCAAGCCCGTAGCCGCCACCATCCTCCGCATGGCTACCCCGATCGAGTCCCGCACCTCTCTGCCCGAAGCCTTCTTCGAAGAGCTGCGCGCGATCCTCGGGGATCGCATGTCGACCGCGGAGGCCATCCGACAACAACACGGGGAGGGGGAGTCGTTCCATCCGAATGCGGCCCCCGATGTCGTCGTCTTCCCCCGAACGACGGGCGAAATCGCGGCCGTCGTCCGCGCCTGCGCCGCGTACGGGGCCCCGATCGTGCCGTTCGGGGCGGGCACGTCGCTCGAGGGACACGTCCAGGCGCTCGAGGGCGGCGTCTCGATCGCGATGGGCGAGCTCGACGGGCTCGTCGAGCTTCACGCCGAGGACATGGACTGTCGCGTCCAGGCGGGCATGACGCGAAAGGCGCTCGAAGAGCACCTCAAGGGGACGGGCCTCTTCTTTCCCGTGGATCCGGGTGCGGACGCCAGCATCGGCGGGATGGCGGCGACGGGCGCCTCCGGCACGACGACCGTCCGCTACGGCACCATGCGCGAGAACGTCCTCGGGCTCACGGTCGTGCTACCGGATGGTCGCGTCGTTCGAACCGGTGGTCGGGCCCGAAAATCGTCCGCGGGCTACGACCTCACGGGTCTGATGCTCGGTTCCGAGGGGACGCTCGGCGTGATCACCGAGGTCGCGCTCCGATTGCACGGGATCCCCGAGGCCGTCGCTGCTGCGGTGTGCTCGTTCGAGACGCTCGAAGCCGCCGTCGACTCGGTGATCCTCACGATCCAGAGCGGCGTGCCGGTGGCGCGGGCCGAGCTGCTCGACGATGTACAAATGGACGCGGTCAATCGGTTCGCCGGTCTCGACTATCCCGTCCGTCCGACGGTGTTCTTCGAATTCCACGGGACCGACGCCGCCGTGCAGGAGCAGTCGCAAGCCGTGGCGGAGATCGCATCGGATCTGGGCGCGCCGGATTTTCAGTGGGCGACCCGGGCGGAGGATCGAAGTCGGCTCTGGAAGGCCCGGCACGAGGCGTACTACGCGTCGCTCGCGCTCCGACCGGGATCGCGGGGCTGGGCCACGGACGTGTGCGTTCCGATCGGACGGCTCGCCGAGTGCATCGTGTCGACCCGCGAGGACATCGACGCCGAAGGTCTGATCGCGCCCATCGTGTCTCATGCGGGAGATGGGAACTTCCACGTCCTGTTCATCATCGATCCGGACGATGCAGACGAGATGGAGCGCGCCGCGCGCGTAAACGGCCGTATGCTCGAGCGGGCGATCGAGCTCGGCGGGACGTGCACCGGTGAGCACGGCGTCGGATACGGGAAGAAGAAGTACCTCGAGGCGGAGCACGGAGACGCGCTTCACGCCATGCGCGCCGTCAAGGCGGCGCTCGATCCCCAGGGCATCATGAACCCCGGCAAGGTGGTGTAGATGTCGAAACCGAAACGTGGCTCCGTGGCGAGCCTCGGCGTTCTCGCGGTGCTCACCGCCGCGTGCGCCGCACCCGACGCGACGGGAGAAGGGCGGATGAGCGCGCCCGCGGATCTGGTCATCGCCGGGGGTCGCGTGATGGATCCCGAGACGGAACTCGACGCCATCCGTCACGTGGGCGTCGCCGATGGTCGGATCGTCGCCGTCTCGGAGTCACCCCTCGAGGGCCGCGATACGATCGATGCCACCGGGCTCGTGGTCGCTCCGGGGTTCATCGATCTCCATGCCCATGGCCAGGACTCGGTGAGCGCGGCGCTCCAAGCCCGGGACGGCGTGACCACCGCGCTCGAGATGGAGATCGGCGTCTATCCCGTCGCGGAGTGGATCGCATCGCGCGAGGGCCGGGCGATCATCAACTACGGCGCGACCGTCAGCCACCCCGGGGCTCGGCTCAAGCTCCTCACCGGGATCGACGTGGGTCACGCGACGACCGCGCCCCCCGGCGAACGGAGCGAGTTCGGCTCCGACGTGATCTACGAGTCGCTCGACGACGACCAGATCCTGGAGCTCAACGGTCTGATCGCGCAGGGGTTGGAGGAAGGCGGTCTGGGGATCGGGTTCGGGATCACCTACACGCCGGGCGCGTCACGAACCGAGATTTACCGGGCGTTCCAACTCGCCGCGGCGCAGGGCGCCCCGGCGTACGTGCACCTTCGTGGCGCCGACTCGGGCGGGACGCTCGGCGCGTTCCAAGAGGTGATCGCGAACGCGCTCGCGACAGGGGCCGCGCTCCACATCGTCCATATGAACTCGACGTCGGGCGAGATGGCGCGGACGACGCTCGAGCTCATTCGCGGAGCACGTGACGGCGGCATCGACATCACGACCGAGTCGTACCCGTACACCGCGAGCTCGACACGGATCGAGTCGGCGATCTTCGATACGTGGGACGATCGTACCGATGAGGAATACGCGACCCTGCAATGGTCGGGCACGCCGGAGCGGCTCAACCGAGAGAGCTTCCGGCGGTACCAAGCCCAAGGCGGCTGGGTCGTGATGCACGGTCGGAACGAGGAGACGAACGAGTGGATCGTCGCTCAGCCCGACGTGATGGTCGCGAGCGACGGCATCCCGTACCTGTACGAAGCGGTGCACCCGCGTGGTGCCGGTACGTTCGCACGGGTGCTGGGTCACTACGTGCGAGAGCGCGGCGCGCTGACGCTCATGGAGGCGTTGGCGAAGATGACGCTTCAGCCCGCGAACCGTCTGACGGGGTTCGCGCCCGGCATGGCCCGGAAGGGGCGCGTCCAGGTGGGGACGGACGCGGATCTGACCTTGTTCGACCCGACGACGATCATCGACCGCGCGACGTACGCGGAGCCCGCGGCGCCATCCGAGGGAATCCTCCACGTCCTCGTCGACGGGACGCTCGTGGTTCGCGACGGATCGGTCGTTCCGGGCGTCTATCCCGGCCGAGCGATCCGGAGCGGCGAGTAGAGAGGCGAGCGCCCGACGATGCTCGACCGGTCGGACCGATGCGGGGCTTCGAGACACGAAAACGCCCGAGCCGCACGTGGCGGCCCGGGCGTCAACGACAGCGGCGCGGCCGAACCGTGTAGCTAGGAACCGCCCTCCATCGAGAAAACGCTCTCGTCCACCTCGACGTTGATCATGACTTCATCGAACGTCAGCGCGTTCGGGCCCTGTGCGTTCTCGATGTCGATCGAGAACGGAAACAGCAGGCCGTTGACCTCGCGGTAGTCGCCCAGCGTCGTCGTCGCCTGCATTCCGGGCGTGGTGCCGACGATCTTGATCGGCATGTAGGTCGACGCATCGAGATAGTACTCGCTCGTGTTCCCGTTCTCCCTCGTCACGGCGAGCTTGAAGGTCTCGGTCTCGCCCACCATCTCTCTGCCGACGAGCTCGACGGTCGTGCCTTCCTCCTCGAAGCCGATGAGCGGTCCGTCCATGTCCGCCTGCTCCTGCATGGCGGCGGCCGTCGCGGCGTCCGTCTCCTGGGGCGTCGTGATCCCCATCGGGGGCACGACGTGCCAGGCGGTCGTCCCATCGTAGGCCTGGATGATCTCCATCCCCTGGAACATGATCTCCATCCGCGACATCGAGGGTCGTTTCTGTACGATATAGAAGGGACCTTGCGCCATCCCTCCCATGATCGACATGGAGCCCGACGCCTCCATCGTCTCGAGGCTCTTCCACGCATCGAGACCGCCGATCGCCTCGTAGTGATTCTGCAAGACCTCATCGAGCGACTGCGCCGAGACCGGGCCGGCCGTCGCTACGAGCAACAACGCCGCTGTGGCGACGCCAACGAACTTCTTCACCATCACGCGCTCCTGAATGAGTTAAGTCGGATCCGGCATGGGCCGCGTCGGACCCCACACCTCCTAACCCTGCGCCCGGGCTTTATTCACCAACCTACGAAAAAAGGTCCGCCCCCGTTCCAGTGTGGTGCGCAAGGGACCTTTGCTGCACCACACTAGCCCGCCAGGAAGCCCTCGAGCTCGACGAGCACGGCGTCGCGCTCGCGGGCGGAGCGAAGCAGGACGAGGATCGTGTCGTCTCCGGCCAAGGTGGCGACCACACCCTGAAGCTCGGCCTCATCGATGGCGACCGCCACCGCATTCGCGCACCCGCTCTGCGTACGGATCGCGAGGATCGAATCGCCGGTGTCCATCCGCACGGCGAACTCGCGGAGCGCGGTTTCGAGGACGCGTCGGGTGACGGGAGGCGGCGCGTCGACCCCGGGTTGGACGTACCGGGCGCCGCCGTTCATTCGGACTTTGACGATGCCGAGTCGCTGCACGTCTCGCGACACCGTCGCCTGGGTGACGGCGAACCCACGCCCGACGAGGGCATCGACCAGCGCGGACTGCGTCCCGATCGGACGCTCCTCGAGAATCTCGAGGATGGCGCGCTCGCGGGCCTTACGGGCGGCGGTCGTCACAGCGTCATCTCCAGCAGTCGATCCTCGCGGTGGGCCGCCAGGATCGGAGGGTCTTCCCGCCCCTGGAGCCACCCCTCGAGCTCGACGAGGGCTCGGTCCGCGGCGCCGAGCTGCGTGAGCACCTGAGCTGGGGCGGGGCCTCCGGGCGATGCGTGCGCCGCGACCGCCGCGGCGGGCTGGAGGGCGCTCCGAACCTCCTCGCTCGCTTCGGGGCAACACGCTCGAAGCGCGTCGTCCGGGAGCTCCCACAGCTCCACCCCCTGTTCTTCGGCGACGCGCACGGCGGCTCCGACCTGTTCGTGCGCGGTTCGAAACGGCACCCCACGACGAACCAGGTGGTCGGCGAGCTCGGTCGCGGTGAGCATCCCGCCGGAGAGGGCTTCGCCCATCGCCGCGACTTCGTACTCGGTCGCGCGAGCGATGGCGATCGCGGCCGCGAGCGACCAGTCCGCGGTATCCAATGAATCGAACAGCGGCTCCTTGTCTTCTTGTAGATCGCTGTTGTAGGTGAGCGGAAGCCCTTTCACGAGGCTCAGGAGCGCCGCGACGTTCCCGATCGCCCGCGATGACTTCCCGCGCAGGATCTCCGCCGCCTCCGGATTCTTCTTCTGCGGCATGATGCTGCTCCCCTGCGAGACGGAGTCTCGAAGTCGGACGAAGCCGAACTCGCGTGTCGACCACAAGACGATCTCGTCCGCCCAGCGCGATACGTGTACGAGCGCCATCGCGCACGCATACGCCGCATCGAGGACGTAGTCCCGGTCCGCGACGGCGTGCATGCTGTTCGTGAACGCGCTCGACAACCCGAGAAGCGTCGCCGAGCGGTCCGGTGCGATCGGGAACGAGGAGCCGGCGAGCGCGCCGGCTCCCAGCGGTGACACCCCCGCGCTCGCGTGCGCGGCTCGAAGCCGTGCGGCGTCTTGTGACAGCGCGGCGACATGCGCGAGCAGGTGATGCGCGAGGCTGACGGGCTGACCGCGCTGAAGGTGGGTGTATCCCGGGAGATAGGTTTCCCGGTGGTGCGACGCCTGCTCGAGCAGCTCGCGTTGGAGACCGGCGACCCCGGAAAGGACATCCTCCAGCCGCGCGCGCGTGTACAAGCGGAGCGCGATTCCCGTCTGATCGTTTCGACTCCGCGCCGTATGGAGCTGCTTGCCGGGATCGCCGATACGCTCCACCAGTGTGCGCTCGATCCACGTGTGGACATCCTCGTCGGGTCCTTCGACCGCCAGCTCTCCCGCGTCGATCTCGCGGAGCATCTCCGAGAGACCGACGAGGATCGGATCGGCCGCCCGGCTCTCGAGCACGCCCTGCTCGCGCAGCATCCGGGCGTGTGCCAGGCTGGCCAGCAGATCGTGACGTACGAGCCGTCGATCGAACTCGAGCGATCCGGTGAACGTCTGGATCACGGGGTGGAGCGGCTCGGCGAACCGTCCCCCCCACAGCGGGGACGACTCGTCGATCCCGGATTCAGACACCGGAAGCCCTCGTCTGGGCCGTGGCCGTCGGTCGTGTCGGGGGACCGGTCACGTCCCGCGGTGGGCGAATCGATCCGGGGGTCGTCGACACATCGGCGTTCGACATGTCGGTGGTTGACGTCACGTCGGCCGTTGCCGCCGGATCGGTGTCCGTCGCCGCGTCGACCGTTGCCGCCACGTCGGGCGCCGCCGCGCCCGCGTTCGCCGCTGCGTCGGCGTTGGCGCGGACCCGGGCCGCCATCGAAGAAGGGAGCCCCCACAGCCGGATGAAGCCCTCGGCGTCCGCCTGGTCGTACACGCTGTCCTCTTCGAACGTGGCCAGGTCTTCTCGATAGAGCGAATACGGCGATGTCCGCGCGATCGGCGCCGCCACGCCCTTGAACAGCCGGACCGTGACGTCACCCGTCGTCGTCTCGTGGATCGATCCGAGGAACGCGTCGAAAGCCGTCCGAAGCGGCGAGTACCAGAGCCCCTGGTAGGTGAGCTCCGCGTACCGAGCCGCGACGCCGGTCTTGAAGGCGGCCGCATCTCGATCGAGCGTGATGGCCTCCAGATCCGCGAGCGCCGCGAGGAGCACCGTCCCGGCGGGGGTCTCGTACACCCCGCGACTCTTCATCCCGACGAGTCGGTTCTCGACGAGATCCACGCGGCCGACCCCGTGGGCACCGGCCACGTGGTTGAGCTCGGAAACCAGGTCGGCCGGCCCGAGGCGCTCGCCGTCGAGCGCGACCGGGATCCCGCGCTCGAACGAGATCACGACATCCTGCGCCGCGGCCTCGCTCTCGAGGGGGCTCACCGTCAGGTCGCGAAGGTCATCGGGAGCCGGCGCCGATGGATCCTCCAGCACGCCGCCCTCGAACGACGTATGCCACAGGTTACGGTCGATGCTGTAGAGCTTGGTCGGGCTCCCCGGCACCGGGATCGAACGAGCTTCGGCGTAGGCGAACGCCTCCTCTCGAGACGTGATCTCCCACTCGCGCCACGGCGCGATCACGGTCAGATCCGGGGCGAGCGCTCGGTAGGTGAGCTCGAAACGAACCTGGTCGTTTCCTTTCCCCGTGCAGCCGTGCGCGACCGCGTCGCACTCGAGCTCACGGGCCATCGCGACCTGCGCCGCCGCGATCACCGGTCGCGCGAGCGAAGTTCCGAGCAGGTAACGCCCTTCGTACATGGCTCCGGCGCGGAGGGCGGGGAAGACGCAGTCGCGGACGAACACTTCGCGGAGATCGAGCACCCGACACGCGATCGCACCGGTGGCGAGCGCCTTGGCTTCGACGGCGTCGAAGTCCTCGCGCTGCCCGACGTCCCCGACGACGGCAACGACCTCGCACCCGTAGTTCTCTCTGAGCCACGGGATCATGACGGACGTGTCGAGCCCCCCCGAATACGCCAGGGCGACCCGCTTCACGGCAGGCTTCGACATTTTATGCATCTCCGCTGTGGCGGATTCCGCGCACGATTCGGACACGAAGGCGCGAGAGATCAGCTCCCGGATCTCCCGCGCGGCCCTATCTAAATACGGATGGATGCATAAAAGTGCAACACAGTCAACCGCGAGCGGTCGCGGACCCTTCCGTTCGGGTCAACACAAGCGGGAGACTGTTCGGTCCTTGCGACCACGTACCGTCGAGCGTGGAGCCATCGTCGCTGAGCGTCGCGGTGTACGAGCCGCCCCCCGGGATCTCGAACTCGGCGGAAAGCTCGCCACTCTCGAACGAGACGCTGCGCCATGGAATCGACGGTCCCGGGGTAGCGTCGTCCCGCGGCCCGCCCGAGCGGGATCGGCTAGCCGATCTGCTCGGGCGCGGGGCTCTCGGGTGCGACGGTTCGATCCTGGAGGCTGCGCACCGTGTGGGTGCGGTGCCGGAGCGCGATGATCGCGTCGGCGGCGGCCGAGGCGGCGGACAGCGTGGTGGTGTAGGGTACCCGACGTGACACTGCGGCGCGCCGGATCATGTAGTCGTCGTGCTGCGCGTGCTTCCCGAGCGGCGTGTTGAACAGGAGCTGGATCTCACCCGCCACCAGGCTGTCGAGCAAGTTCGGACGCCCCTCGTGGACCTTGAGGATCCGCTCGCAGGGCACGCCACGTCCCGCCAGGTAGCTCGCCGTTCCCTCGGTGGCCAGGATCGTGAAGCCGAGCTCGTGGAATCGACGCGCCACCGGGATCATGGCCGGTTTGTCGGAGTCGTGTACCGTGATCGCGATCGTGCCTTCCGTCGGCAGACCCTGGTAGACCGAGATCTGGGACTTCGCGAAGGCGAGCCCGAAGCTGTCCGCGTACCCCATGACCTCGCCTGTGGACCGCATCTCCGGACCGAGCAGCGTGTCGGCGTCGGGGATCTTGTCGAACGGGAGTACCGCCTCTTTGACCGCCACCTCGCGGGGAGCGAGTTCGCCCGAAAGCCCCATGTCCGCGAGCTTCCGGCCCGCGAGCACCCTCGCCGCCACGCGCGCCAACGGTACGCCGGTCGCCTTGCTCACGAACGGGACGGTACGGCTCGCGCGCGGGTTGACCTCGATCACGTACACGGTGCCATCGTGGACCGCGAACTGGACGTTGATCAGCCCCCGAACGTCCAGCGCGAGCGCGAAGTCCCGCGTGAACCGACGCATCGCCTCCATGTCGTCGTCGCGCAGGAGATAGGGCGGGAGCACGCACGCCGAGTCGCCGGAGTGCACGCCGGCCTCTTCGATGTGCTGCATGATCCCGCCGATCACCACGCTCTCGCCGTCGCACACCGCGTCGACATCCGCTTCGAACGCGTCCTCGAGAAAGCGGTCCAGCAGGACGGGGTGCTCGGGAGAGGCCTGGACGGCGCGGCCGAAGTATTCACGGAGCGCGTCCTCGCCGTAGACGATCTCCATGGCGCGACCGCCGAGGACGTAGCTCGGTCGGACGAGCACGGGATACCCGACGCGGTCGGCGATCTCCACCGCCTCGTCGACGCTGGTCGCGGTCCCACACTCGG
>JAKSCH010000325.1 GCA_022360695.1 Gemmatimonadota bacterium | reverse complement strand
GGGCTACGACGGCGGCGTCACGGGAGGCAACGTGGCCGTGCGGGTGACCAACGATGGGGTCATCCTGGTCGACAACAAGTTTCCGCACAGCTTCCGGACGATCACCTCCGAAGTCCGGAAGGTGACGTCACTGCCGATCAGGTACGTGCTCGATACGCATCACCACGGCGATCACGCCGGCAGCAACGCCGACTTCATGGCGGTCGGCGAGGTGATTGCGCACAGGAACGCGCGCGCCAACATGATTCGCGGCAACCAGCCGGGGGCGCCGCGCGTCGTGTTCGGCAGCGAGACGTCGGTGTTCCTGGGCGGCGTCGAGACGCGCGCCCACCACTTCGGCCGGGGCCACACGGACGGCGACGCCGTCATCTACTTCACCGGCTCGAACGTGATCCACATGGGCGACGACTTCTTCCAGGGGCGCTTCCCGTTCGTGGACATCGCGAGCGGCGGCACCGTCGAAGGGCTCGAGCGGGGGATCGGCGACGTGCTCCAGCACGCGCCCGACGACGTGGCGATCATCCCCGGTCACGGGGCCCTCTCCACGATCGAGGATCTCGAGACATATCATCGGATGCTGAGGGAGACGATCGCGATGGTGCGCGAGAAGATGGATCGCGGGTTGTCCGCCGAGGACATCGCGGCGGGGGGAGTCTCGGACGAATGGACGGACTGGGGCAGCGGCTTCATCAACACCGAGCGGTGGCTCGGTACGATCTACCAGAGCCTCGAGGGGACCTCGGACGGCGACTACGTCGATCACGGACACGGCTCCGACGGAAGCTCTCGAGGTGGAACGACCGGTCACCGACACAGACACGACCGCTAGGGCGGACGTTTCCGAAACGCACGATTCGATGAGCGACGAACGGCAGGCGGCGGTCGAGCAAGAAGGCGCCGACGGGTACAACGCGGGGTACGCCGAGGGTCTGTACGAGCGCGCGTTACGAGATCGAGGACTGATCCCTCCCTCGCTCGCGGGCTGGCGTGGGCCGGGGCGCGCGGGCGACCCGGCCCCGGATCGCCTCACGTCTCCGCCGACGCCGCAGGTGACAGAGGTCGTCGTCGCGGAGGACCTCCGTCTGGCGGCCATCGCCGGCGCGCTCGTCGAGGCGTACCGGGCCTACGGGCACTTGGGCGCCTCGCTCGACCCGCTCGGCTCGCCACCCCCGCGCCATCCCATGTTGGCGCCCGAGTTCTACGGCGTGCGTCGCGAGGAGCTCGCGCAGATCCCCGCTTCGGCGGTGCAGCTCGAGAAGCTGGGTGGCACCGTGGCCGAGGTCCTGGACCGGCTCGAGTCGATCTACTGCGGCCGGATCGGCTACGAGCTCGATCAGATGGAGAACCCGGCGCAGCGCGACTGGCTCGTCGACTACATCGAGTCGGGTCGACACCGACAGCCGCTCCACCCGGAGCGGGCCCGTCGGGTGCTCGAGCGCTTGAGCCGGGTCGAGGGGTTCGAGCGCTTCCTGCACCGCTCCTATCTCGGGAAGAAGCGCTTCTCGATCGAGGGGCTCGACATGATGCTCCCGATGCTGCGCGAGATTCTCGTCGGGGCGGGACGGCGCGGCACGCGCAGCGTGTTCCTGGGCATGGCGCACCGAGGTCGACTCAACGTCCTGACGCACATCATCGGGCTGTCCTACGAGTCGATCATCGCGGAGTTCGAGGAGCAGATCTCGCGTGGGATCCAGACGGCGCTCCCCGAGCTGGGATCGGGCGACGTGAAGTACCACGTCGGCGGCCGCGCGAATCTGCCGGATGCGGAGGTCGCGCTCGACGTGCGGCTCGCGCCCAACCCGAGCCACCTGGAGCACGTGAACCCGGTCGTCCTCGGGATGGCCCGCGCGGCGCGCTTCCTCGACGAGTCCCAGAGCCCTTCGGTCATCCTCCCCGTGATCATCCACGGCGACGCGTCGTTCGCCGGTCAGGGGATCGTGGCGGAGACGCTCAACCTGTGCCGGCTCGACGCGTACGAGACCGGCGGCACGCTCCACATCATCGCGAACAACCAGCTCGGGTTCACGACCATGCCCGGCGACAGTCGTTCGACGCGATACGCGAGCGACCTGGCGCTCGGATTCCGCATCCCGATCGTGCACGTCAACGCGGACGACCCCGAGGCGTGTCTGGCGGCCGCGCAGCTCGCCGTGGACTACCGCTTCGAGTTCGGCGAGGACCTCGTGATCGACCTGGTCGGATATCGACGGTACGGTCACAACGAGGGCGATGAGCCGGGGTACACCCAGCCGCTCATGTACGAGAAGATCGACGCGCACCCGAGCGTCCGCGAGCAGTTCGCCCGGAAGCTGGTCGCCGAGGGCGTGCTCACCGAGGACGCGGCCCGGGCGATGGCCGACGGGATCGACCAGCGATTGAGCGCGGCGCGCGAGTCCATCGCCGCCAGCAAGGCCGCGGAGGAGGCGGGCGAGGCCACCCCGAACCTCAAGTGGCTCACCGAGCCCGCCGACAACCCGCTGACCACCGCGGTCGACCAGGCCACCCTACGGGCGCTCAACGATGGCATCCACACGTGGCCCGACGACTTCTCGCTGTTCCACAAGCTCGGCCGACAGCTCGAACGGCGGCGGGGGGCGCTCGACGAGGGCATCGATTGGGCGCACGCCGAGGCGCTGGCGCTCGCCAGCCTGGTGACGGGGGGGACGCCGATCCGGCTGACGGGCGAGGATACCGAGCGGGGCACCTTCAGCCACCGGCACCTCGTGCTGCACGATCCGAAGACGGGTCACACGTACACCCCGATCGAGCACCTCGCCGTGGATCAGGCCCCGTTCGAGATCGCCAACTCCCCGTTGTCGGAGATCGCCACGCTCGGGTTCGAGTACGGCTTCTCCACGGTGGCGGCGGACGCGCTCGTGATCTGGGAGGCGCAGTTCGGCGACTTCGTGAACGTGCCGCAGCCGATCATCGATCAGTTCATCGTGGCGGGCCGGTCGAAGTGGGGGCAGGAGTCACGGCTCGTCCTGCTGCTCCCGCACGGCTACGAAGGACAGGGGCCCGAGCACTCGAGCGCGCGGCCGGAGCGCTTTCTCCAGCTCGCGGGCGAGTCGAACATCCGGGTCGCGAACTGCACGACCCCGGCGCAGTACTTCCACCTCCTGCGCTGGCAAGCGCTCCGTCCGACGCGGCGTCCGCTCATCGTGCTCACGCCCAAGAGCCTGCTTCGGCACCCGAGGGCGCGATCCAAGCTCGGCGAGCTGACGGCGGGTGTCTTCCACCCCGTGATCCAGGACACCGACATCGTCGCGCGGGCCGAGGGCGTCCGACGCGTGATCCTGTGCAACGGGAAGGTCTACTACGATCTCATGGCCGAAGCTCGGGCCGATCGAGAGGTGGCGGTGCTGCGTATGGAGCTGCTCTATCCGTTCCCGACCGACGAGGTGCGGGTGGCGCTGGCGCCGTACCCCGCCGAGGCCGAGATCTGCTGGGTGCAGGAAGAGCCCGAGAACATGGGCGCCTGGTCATCGGTTCGGTGGCCGCTCGCGGAGGCGAGCGGTCGGGAGCCCGTCTACATCGGGCGCCCGGAGCGTGCGAGCCCGGCCGAGGGCTACTCGGGCAGACACGCCGAGCGTCAACGAGCGCTCGTCGAGGCCGCGCTCGCTCCGTAGTCGGCTTCTCTGTCGTGGGCGGGTAGCGGCGGGCGCCGCTACCGGATGCGGGTCTCGATCGTGCGCTTCATGTCGGAGAGCTCGGACACGACTTTCTGGTGGAAGTCACCCAGCGCCTGGCCCGTCTCTTCCTCCCGCTCTCCCTCGGCGAACTCGCCGAGCTTCTCTTTCGCTCCGTCGTACTTTCGCTCCAGCCGGTCGATCATGGCCATGATCTGGACCTTGCGGCCGGCGCGTGCCTGCTTGAGCTCTTCTCGCAGCTCCTCGGCACCCTCGCGGTACTTCTCGACCGTGGCTTGGGTCCGCTCCAACATCTGATCGAAATTCTCGGAGATTTCCATCCAGCCTCTCTCGAATCGGAAAAACCACGGGGCGCCCGCGACACGCGCACGCCCCGTTACACAAACGTCTACCTGATAAGGTAAGGCCGTGACGCGACCCCGCACATGGCCCGGATCACTTCTCTCGGCGCGGGATCTACGGGCCTTTGCCGGCCGAGCCGACCGCGATCACCTCGCGGAGCGGCACCTTCGGGAAGGTGGTCAGATAGGCCAGGTACGGTAGCGCGAACAGCCCGAGGAAGCCGACCGAGATCATCAGCTCGGGGGCGCCGAGCGGGAGCCCGTCCCCGTGCCACACTGATGGCGCCACCATGTTGTAACGCTCGATCCAGAACCCCGCGAGCAGGATCGTCGCGACGAGCGCGAGCCACCTCGAGGACATCTTCGGCGACCGACCCAGCAGGAACGGGAAGGGGAGCGCGAAGATCAGCAGCATCTGGAGCCAGAAGATCTTGTCGAACGGTGGCGCGGTGCGCGGGGTGAAGAACTCCACCTCGCGCGGGATGTTGCCGTACCAGATCACGAGGTACTGCGAGAACCACAGGTAGGTCCAAAAGACCGTGAAGGCGAACATCAGCTTGCCGAGGTCGTGGAAATCCCACTTCCCCCAGAGCGTCAGCGAGCCGTACCGGTTGTTGTAGCGATTCGCCATGAGCGCGACGAGCGCGAGCAGACACAGCCAGCCGCCGATGAAGTAGTACGGCCCCCACACCATGCTCACGAACCCGGGCGTCAGCGACATCCCGAAATCGACGCCCAGCAGCGAGTAGACGACCGCCCACGCGATGATCAGCGGGGGGGAAAGCCGCATGATCCGGTTCCGACAGCGCTCGACTTCTTCCTCATCCCCCCGCCAACCGCGCGCGAACATCGAGACGAACGACCGGCGCCAACCCGAGTGCTCCGCGGCGACCAGCGGGGCGTCCGCGCGGAGCGAATAGAACATCCACACGAACCCGAAGACGTAGAGAAGCGCGAGCAGGGCGCCGTTTCGCAGGAACACGCCGTCGAGCGTGAGCCAGTCGCGGTTCAGGTGCGACGTCTCGACCGGACCGATCCACGGGAAGACGTGCTCGGCACCGAGCCGCAACGTCAGGAACAGGAGGAACGAGACCGGCAGGAAGAACCCGGCCCCTTCCGCGAGCCGACGGAAGCTCTTCCCCCAGTGTCCCTTCGCGGCCTGCAAGATCGCGCCGAACGCGACGCCGGCCATCGCGATCGCGGTCCAGAACAGGAAGTTCGACCAGACGCTCATCCAGGCGCGTTGCGGGTCGCTCGTCACGAAGCCGACGGCGCCGATCGCGATCGCGCCCACCCAGACCATGAGCCACATGGCCGGGATCCGACCACCGATCGTCGTCAGCGCCTGGTCGTGCGTGACCGAATGTCGATCGATCGTCACAGGCTTTCCTCATCGTCGTCGGCATCCGACGAGCTCTCGAGCGGCGGGATCTCGCCGGCCGCGACCGCATCGGCCTGAAGCTGACGGAGATACTCGACGATGGTCCAGCGCTCCTGCGGCGGGATCCGGCGGTACGCGGGCATGAGCCCCCGACCGTTCGTGATCATGCCCCACAGATACCCATCGGAATATCCGCGCGTGAGCTCGGTTCGGAGGTTGAGCAGCGGGATCGCCGGGATCCGGTTCGGCCCGACGACGGATCCGTCGCCCGCGCCCGTCGGACCGTGACACGGGGCGCAGAACTGCCCGAACAGCTCCTGTCCGCGGGCGATCTCGCCGGCCGTGCCCGACAGCGGGTTCACCGCGCCGGTATCCGAGGCGACGAGGTCGTACGTCCGCTCGGCGTCGATCGCCATCGTGCCGGGAACCGCCGTCCGCGGCGTCTCCTCGAACGCCTCGACGGACGACTGCCAGGACATCGTCTTGAAGATCGGGACGCGCTTGATTTGGTCGTCGCACGCGCCGACCGCGACGGCGAGCGCGACGATGAGCCCGGCGCTTCGACCCCGCGGGCTCATGACTGGACCTCGATGTCGAGCGCCCCGGTCTCGCGCACCAGGTTCTCCGCCTCGCCGATCCGATCGCCGTCCGCCGATACGAAGACGCCCCACCGATCCACCGAGAACGACGCGCGGTAGTTGGGATCGAGGTTGATCACCGGCCGGCGCGTATGGACGAGCAGCGCCACGAGCCCGAAGATCCCCGTCAGCAGCACCGTGAGCTCGAACATGAACACGACGAACGGCGGGAACGAGACGATCGGCTTGCCCTGTGTGACGAGCGGATACCCCAACGCCGTCCCGGCGGTGAGCAGCACGCCCAACGTGCAGCCGGTGATCCCGCCGACCAGCGCCCAGATCCGGACCGGCGACGAATGGATGTCCATCGCCTCTTCGATCTCGGGCGACGGGATCGGCGAGAAGACCTCGAGCTCGGTATGGCCTGCGGCTCGGAGCGTCTCGATCGCCTCCACGGTGCCGTAGAGCGTGTCGTACTGACCGAGGACGCCGCTACTCATGGCTGCCCTCCTCGGCGTGCGCGTGCTCGTGCGCCAGGTGCTCCTTGACCTCGGCGATCGAGATCGTGGGCAGGCTCCGTGAGAACAACAGGAACCAGAAGAAGAACCAGCAGAAGCTGCCGATCAGGATCGAGATCTCGACCCAGCTCGGCGTGTAGAGTCCCCAGCCGCCGGGCTCGTACTCGTGCGCGAGCGACGTGACGATGATCACGAACCGCTCGTACCACATCCCGATGTTGACGAAGATCGTCAGCGCGAACAGCGCGGGGAGGCTGCGTCGGATCTTCCTGAACCACAGCGCCTGCGGCACGACGACGTTGCAGAACACCATCGCCCAGAAGGGCAGGGCGTACGCGCCGAGAGCGCGCCACCGGAAGCTCTCGATCTCGATCGGATCCGCCGAATAGTAGGCGATGAAGAACTCGGTGGCGTAGGAATACCCGACGATCGTCGACGTCAGGAGGATCAGCTTCGACATGTTCTCGAAATGATCCTTGGTGATGTACGCCTCGAGCCCGAACGCCCACCGCATCGGGATCATGATCGTGATCACCATGGCGACGCCGCTGAAGATCGCGCCGGCCACGAAGTACGGGGCGAAGATCGTCGAGTGCCAGCCCGGCACGATCGAGAGCGCGAAGTCCCACGACACGACCGAGTGCACCGACAGCACCAGCGGCGTCGCGATCCCCGCCATGTAGAGATAGATCCGGCGGTAGTGCCGCCACTCGCTAACCGTCCCCTGCCAGCCCAGCGAGAGCGCGCCGTAGATCTTGTAGGCCCACCCCTTCGCCTTGTCCCGGAGGATCGCCATGTCCGGGATGAGACCGGTGTACCAGAACAGCGCCGAGATCGTCAGGTACGTGCTGACCGCGAACACGTCCATCACGAGCGGTGACCGGAAGTCCGGCCAGATCTGCCGCTGCGACGGGTAGGGCATCAGGTAGTAGAAGTACCACACGCGCCCCAGGTGGATGAGCGGGAAGAGGCCCGCCGTCATCACCGCGAAGATCGTCATCGCCTCCGCGGTCCGGTTGATCGTCGTGCGCCAGCCGGAGCGGAACAGATAGAGGATCGCCGAGATGAGCGTCCCGGAGTGCGCGATCCCGACCCAGAAGACGAAGGTCGTGATGTACACGCCCCAGAAGACCGGGTGCGTGATCCCCGCCACCCCGATCCCGGCGCCGATCTGATAGAACCAGGCGCCGAACATCAGCCCGAGACCGAGGACCGTGATGCCGAGCAGCAGGAAGAAGCGCTTGTTCGGCTTCGAGATCGGCCGCGTGATGTCGCGGTTCGCGTCCGCGAGCGTCGGGTGGACGTGCACGTCGACTTCGGCGGTCGCCATCAGTGCGCTTCCTCACCGGCCGCGGCTTCGTCGCCGTGGTGGCCGCCGGACGGGTGCCGGTGCGTGACGTCTTCGAGATACGTGATCGCGGGGCGGACACCGAGCTCGCCCAGCGCGTGGTATCCGCGCGCGCTCTTCGCCTTTCGCGAAACCGCGCTCTGCGGGTCCTTCAGATTGCCGAACGTGATGGCCTGGGAGGGACAGCTCGACTCACAGGCCGTCGTGATCTCACCGTCTCGGACCAATCGACCCTCGTCCTTGGCGTCCATCTTGGCCTTGTTGATCCGCTGGACGCACATCGAGCACTTCTCCATGACCCCGACCTCCCGGACCGTGATGTCCGGATTGAGCTGGAGGTTGAGGGGATAGGGGAAGTCGTAGGTGAACCAGTTGAAGCGACGCACCTTGTACGGGCAGTTGTTCGCGCAGTAGCGCGTGCCCACACACCGGTTGTAGACCTGGACGTTGAGGCCCTCCGGATTGTGGTACGTGGCGTATACGGGGCAAACGGGCTCGCACGGCGCGTCGCCGCAGTGCTGGCACAGCATCGGCTGCTGTACCGACTGGTAGCCCCCGTCGTCCATCGGCTCTTCGAACCGGTGGATCCGCATCCAGGACATCTCGCGTCGCATCGAGCAGGCATCCTCGCCGACCACGGGGATATTGTTCTCCGCGTAGCACGACGTCACGCAGGCGCCGCAGCCGGTGCACGCGTTGAGATCGATCACCATGCCCCAGCGGTACGGGCTGTTCGGATCGGAATCCCAAGCCGCCTCGACCATCTCGACGAGATCGACCTCGTGCTCCTCGATCTCGTGGAGGGCCTCATCGACGTGCATCGCGTGGACGATCTCGCGATCGAGGTCGTCGAGCGAGCCCTGCGTGATCACGAGCTGGCCACGCTCGCCGGTCGGCGTGATGGTCACGTCGGTGCCGGCGTACGCGAAGCTCCCGGACCCGGGGTCGACGTCCGCGCCGAGCAGGTCCAGCGGGTTCACGCCGCGACCCTGCGCGCTCCTCCCGTAGTCGGTGTGTCCCTGTCCCAGCGGGATCGCCACGGTGTCGGGTCGAATGTGCCGGTAGATGTAGACCGGGGCCTCGATGGTCCCGTGCTCGGACTGGATCTGCACCAGATCGGCCGTGTGCAGCTCGAGCGCCTCCGCCATGTCCGGGTGCATCTCCACCCAGGTGGTCCACACCGCTTTCGTGATCGCATCGGGGAGCTCCTGCATCCACGAGCGGTTCGCGCCTCGTCCGTCGTAGAACTGCGGCGTCGCGTAGACGACGAGCTGCGTGGAGCTCGCGGTCGCGTCGCCGATCGCGCGGGCGGCGCTCTCGGCGCCGGCCGCCGCGACGCCGTCACCGTCGGGCGCCGCGTCCGTCGGAGCGGTGTCGGTCGTAACGACCGCGCCGGCGTCCGCG
>JAKSCH010000252.1 GCA_022360695.1 Gemmatimonadota bacterium | reverse complement strand
GTTCGCGTGCTCGCTCGTGTTCTACCTCGGACTCATTCGGGCGCCGGACGAGGTCGTACTGTCGGCACCGGGTTGGCCGGCCGTGTTCTTCGGGAACGCGCTCGCCGGGGTCGTGATGTTCACGCACATGCACTGGGTGAGCACCGAGCCGGGTGTCGTCGGAGTGATGAACTTCCTCAAGACGCACGAGATCACCCGGCATGGGATCTACGCCGGGTTGATCGGGGCCGTCGTCGTCGCGATCTGGTTCCTGCTGATCGACACGGTGCTCCGCGAGCCGCTGTACACGCCCGCGGCCCTCGCGAGCGTTCTCTTCCAGGGGGGGACCGGTCCGGCCGACGTCGAGATCTCGACGGTCCCCGTGCTCGGATATACGCTGGCGCACTTCGCGTTCTTCCTGTTGTTCGGCGTCGCGTTGTCGGGTCTCACGGAGCAGGTGGCCAAGTTCCCGCCGCTCGTGTTCGGGGTTCTGATCCTCTTCGTCGTGTTCGAGGTGTTCTTCATCGCGATGGTGGCCGTGCTCGGGCGCTGGGTGCTCGAGTCCCTGGCTTGGTGGGCGATCCTGGTCGGGAACATCCTCGCGGCGTTGGCGATGGGGGGGTACATGTGGAAGGTCCACCCCGAGCTCAAGGAGCGCCTCACATCCGAGGCCGTATGGGCGGAAAAGGCGGAGTGACGCTGCCGCCGGTCCTCGTCGCCACGCGCAGTCCCCACAAGCTCCGAGAAATCCGCGATCTCCTTTCGGATCTGGCGATTCGCGTTCTCGGGCCGACGGACCTCGGGCTCGCGGAGCTTCCGGAGGAGGACGAGCTCGAGCCGTTCGACACGTTCGCGCTCAACGCGATGTCCAAGGCGAAGCATTTCCACGTGCGCTCGGGGATCCCGACGCTGGCGGACGACTCGGGGCTGTGCGTCGACGCGCTGGATGGTCGCCCCGGCGTGCGGACGAAGCGATTCGCGCCACCGGATTGGGTCGAACGCTGGGGGCGCGACGAGGCCAACAACCGTTGGCTGCTCGAGAAGCTCTCCGACGTGGCGCGGGACCGGCGCGGGGCCCGATACCGTTGCGCGATCGCCCTCACGGATGCGCTCGGACACGAGGTCGTCGAGGGTGCGGTCGAGGGTAGCATCGCGCGCGAGCCGCGTGGGTCCGGCGGGTTCGGATACGATCCGCTCTTCATCCCCGACGGCGAGGCGGAGACGTTCGCCGAGCTACCGGCCTCCGCCAAGGAAGAGAAGAGCCATCGGTCGCGCGCCGTCCGCTCGGCGCGGGATTGGCTGCTGGAGCACGTGGTCCCCGGACCCTAGTGGTCGCGAGAAGCGACCGAGCCCCCCCTACGATCGGCGTCTCATCGGCCTCCCCCGCGCTCGGCTTTCCGCCGTGGGATCTCGAGCCCGCCGCGCCCGGGGTCCCCGGATCTGCCCGTCGCGACCCCGACGAAACGACGGGGTGCCGCCGCACCCCCGACCGTCGGCCCGAGACGATGCCGAAGCGGCACGACAAACGGTACGAACCGCGTAATCGACTGCCATGCAACGATATAGGCTGCGGGAGCGGGCTCGGGGCCTGGTTTCGGGACGGTCGGGCACACGAGTTGCTTCGCCCGCGTACTGTAGCACGCACCGGCGACGCCACGGAGCTCGGGGGCTCGCGGACCGACGTCGCCGCCGACGGAGGCAGCACGGGGATGATTCGATGGCGATTGGGGCTCGACGCCGGACGACGTTGGCGCGGCTCGGGCACGGGGATGAAGGACGAGACGCGGGGCAACGGGGCGGCCGGCGACGACACGCCGGGCGCGGGCACCGCGATCACAGAGGTCCTGGATACGTACGACCGCAAGGCCGACGTGGAGGCTCTGGAGCGCGCGGCGCTCGATGAGGAGCGGAGCCGGTTCCGCGAGCGGGCGGAGATGCTGCTCGACGACATCATCGGGCCGACGCTCGAGGCGATCGGACAAGAAGTCATCGCCCGGGGTCACCACTGGACGATCGAAGAACGGATCGACATCCAGTCTCAGCCCGCCATCTCGTGTCTCTTCCGGACCCGACCGACCGATGCGCGAGGTGGTCCGGCTTCGGAGCTCACGTTCCGCTGTCTCTTTCCGGATCGGGTCTCGACCACCGCGGTCATCCACCGCGGTGGCGCACCGATGGAGATGCCGGCGCGCTCGCACCTGTCGAGCGGCGTAAACGCCGAGATGATCCGGGACGAGGTCGCGCGCTTCATGAAGCTGGTCCTCGACGCGAAGTAGATGAGATGAAGACGTACGGCCTCGGACGTTGCCCGGGGCCGACGCGGCAGCCGCCCGGCGGTTGCCGCGGTCTTTTTGTGGGGCGCCGGAAGGTCGTCCACCGCGACAGCGGGGCGTTCGACGGCGAGGGCGGTCTTCGCGCGGAATCGGGGCGGCCGGATTCGAACCGGCGACCCCCTGCTCCCAAAGCAGGTGCGCTACCGGACTGCGCCACGCCCCGAAGCGCGGAACATACGCCGGTCGAGCCGTCCGGTCACGCGCGGGTGCCCGCCCGTCGCGGCTTCCCAGCAGAAGCTGCCGCGCATGCGCACCAGAACGTCGCGGCCGGAGCTTCCGGGTTTGTTAACTCGTTGCGTGACAACGAGTTGGCGAGCGTCGATACATGACCCCATAACCTGTTGTTTTTAAAAGAGTTATGGCGTCCGGTCTTGTCTGACACGGGAGGCCCGTCCGTGCCCGCGGTATGGCGGTTGCTTCTAACGCTTTTCCCCGAGGCACTTTAGATCGTCGCTCGCGGGGGCCGTGGCGGCTACCTCCCAGCCGCCACCACCGGTCGCTTGGTTCCGCTCCCGGCGGGCCTCGCGGCCGGTTTCATTTGCCCCCTCGCCTACTCGCGGTGGATCCCTGCCCGTAGATTCTCACGCGTTCCGAACGAGGAGACGCCGCGCATGAAAGCCCCGGTCACCGCGATCCTTCCCTCGCTCCTGGCGGCCGGTGCGCTCGAAGCGCAACGAGCCACCGCGAGCCGAGAACGTTCCATACTTCCCAGACGTGATTAGCCTCTCCCATGGCTGACGGCGCGGCGGCGCGCCGAAGCCCGTTCGCGTCGTTCAGGGGGCGGGGCGACGCGGGCAAGCTGCTCGCGATGATGGCGCTCGGCTTCACGGTCATCTTCGTCGTCGGCGTGCTGCGCCCCATCCGGGATGCCATCGCGCTCGACGGGCTCGAGCCCGGGGACTTCTACCAGGTCTACTTCGTCAGCGCGATCGTGGTTCTGTTCGCGCCGATCTACAACCGACTGGCGGATCGCGTGCCGTGGCGTCGCCTGATCCCGGGCGTCGCGTTGTTCTTCGCCCTGAGCATGGTCGCCTTCCGTCTCGTGTATCGGCCCGGCGTCCCGTTCTTCGGGCTCGCGTTCTACGGGTGGTACGACCTGATGGTGGCGGCGTTGATCACGCAGTTCTTCATGGCGACGCAGGTGTTCTACAACGCGCGCGATGCGAAGCGCGCGTACCCGCTGGTGATCGCGGCCGGTTCCTTCGGCGCCGCGGTAGGAGGTGGCATCACCGCTTTCTTCGCGACCCGGTTGGGCACGCCGAACCTCTTGATCGTCGCGGCCGCCGCGATCGCGGCGTTCGCCTTCGGGATCGCAGTCGTCTGGGCGAGAGAGGAGCCGAAGAAGACCCGGTCGCTCGATCGTTCGGAAGAGGACGATGCGGCGAGCGGTCTCGCGGAGATCTTCCGTCACCCGCAGGTCCGGTTGATCGCGATCACGGTCCTCCTCACCGTCCTCGTGAAGCAGTTCATCGATTACGAGTACAAGACGCTCACGCGCGAGGTGTTCACCGATCTCGATGCCCTGAGCGGGTTCCTGGGGTTGGTCGATGCGGCGACGCAGTGGCTCCCGATCGTGGTGCTGCTCGCGATGCGGCCCATCCTTCGCCGGTGGGGCGCGGGCGCCGCGGTGCTGATCTTCCCGGCGGCGATGATCGCGGCGACGGCGGCGATGGCGGTCGCGCTCAGCCTCGCCGTCGCCGTGGTCGCCCGCACGAGCGAGAAGACGTTTCGCTATTCCGCCGAGCGCACGGGTCGAGAGATCCTCTACGTCCCGGTGCCCGAGGACATCAAGCTCAAGGCGAAGACGTATATCGACGTCGGCGTGGAGAAGGGGGTCGGGAAAGCACTCTCGGGCGTGTTGCTCGCCATCCCGGCGCTCACGCTCGGCTCGATGGCGGTTCGCGATCGACTGGTGATCGTGGCCGTGGTCGGCGTCGCGCTCGCCGGACTTCTCCTGCTGGCGTTCCTGCGCGCCCGCAAGCAGTACGTCACCAGCCTGGCCCGCTCGTTCGAGGGACGGACCGCCAGCCTCGGTGGCTCGTACATCTCCATGGCCGAGTCCGGCGCGCTCGGGTTGGCCCGCGACGCGCTGAGGACCGAGGACCCGCTCAAAGTGGCCTTCACGCTCGACATGCTCGACGAAGCGAGCGGTGAGGATCTCGCGGAGCTCGGACCCGAGCTTCACGCATTGCTCGACCACGACTCGGCGCCGATCCGGCGCGTCGCGCTCGAGACGCTGTCGCGGAGCCCCGAGACCATGGACGGAGATCGCGTGAGAGCTCGCTTGAGCGACGGCGACGCAGGCGTACGCGAAGCGTCTGTCGGCGCGCTCGTCGCGAGCGCCGAAGACCCGGCGGGTGTATTCGAGCGTTTGCTCTCGGCGGAGGAGCCGGAGACGCGGGCCGCCGCCCTGGCCCGGGCCCACATCGACCTGTCGCGCACGGATGCCGAGCGGCTGGTACGGCCACACTTCGAACGATTGCGCGCGACCGATACAGCCGAGCGATCACGGACCGAAGCGCTCGAGCTGGCCGCGATGGCCGGTCTCGTGCCGGCTCACCAGGATGTCGACGAAATCATCCGCTCGCTCACTGCGCACGAGGACGATGAGATCGCCTCCGTCTCGATCCGAAGCGCCGGCAAGACCGAGCACGCCGCGCTCGTACCCGACCTCGTACAGGCGCTGGGCTCGGCGCGCACGCGCGCCGCCGCGCGGGAGGCGCTGGCCGGTCGAGGAGTCGACGTGGTAGACAGCCTGATCTCGCGGCTCAACGACCCGGCGGCGGATGCCTGGATTCGAAAGGGAGCCGCCGCGACGCTCGGCGACATCGCGGATCCCGCGACGGTGGATGCGCTGATCGGGTCATACCTCCTGCCGGATACCGAGCAGATGCTCGACGATCAAGCCCTCGTCTCGCTCCACCGGCTTCGCGCGACCGACGCGGGACTGGCGTTCCCCGAGCCGCGCGTCCTCGCCGCCGTGGACCGGGAGGTCGCGGCAGCCGCTCGCTACGAGCGGGCGCGCGTCGCGGCGAGCGAGCTGCCCGATTCATCGGCGCAGCGTCTTCTGCATCAGGCCTTGAGCGAGGCGGCGGAGGATCGGTTCGGCGCCGTCTTCCGCTGGTTGGGTCTCGTCCACCCGCAGCACGGCATGGAGCGGACGCGCTTCGCGCTCCGGGGCGAAGATGCGCGCGCCCGCGCCAACGCGCTCGAGTGGTTGGAGAGCACGATCGGTCACGCCGCGTTCCGACGGCTCGCACCGCTCGTCGAGGGGCCTCGGACCGATGGCGACGAGCGCGTGGCGATGGCGACGGTGCGCGAGCTGTGGGATGACGAGGACGCCTGGATCGCGCGTTGCGCCCTCTGGGCGATGTTCGAGGCCGAGCAAGATCGGCTCATGGAGCGGCTGACCGGGTTCGAGCCACGCGACCCCGGTCTTCGTCGGACAGCCTCCCGTATCGCCGGACGTTCCGCCGCTGCCGAGTCGAAGCAACACGAAGAGGACGAAATGGATCTCATCGAAAAGGTGTTCCTGCTCCAAAACGTCGATCTGTTGAGCGGGGTCCGAAGCCGGCAGCTGGCGTTGTTCGCGTCGATCGCCCGGGAGCAACGGGTGAAAGGGGAGCACGTGTTCTTCCGCAAAGGCGAGCCGACGCTGGCGATGCACGTCGTTATCGAGGGCGCGGTGCGGATGGAAGGGCTGGGCGAGGGAGCCGTGACGCTCGGACCCGGCGAGGCGTTCGGAACCTGGGCTCTCATAGACGAGCAGCCCAGCCTGGTCGAGGCGCGCGCCGCGGAGGACAGCCGCGTGCTGAGGGTGCTCCAGGTCGATTTCCACGACCTGCTCGTCGACCACCCGGAGCTGGGCTTGGATCTACTACAAGGGTTGGCGCGACGAGTCCGCGCGCTCGCGACCGCGTAACGGGTAGGGGAAGCGAATGAACGAGCTCATGACGACGGTCATGATCGTCGACGACGAAGAGATGGTGGTCGGCTCGATCCAGAGTTTCCTGGAGCTGGAGACGAGCTATCGCGTGCTTCCGTTCACGTCCCCGGAGGCGGCGCTCGCGTCGCTCGACGACGAGCGCGTCCACACGATCGTCGCGGACTTCATGATGCCGGAGATGGACGGCGTGACGTTCCTCACCCGAGCCCGCGAGCTGCGACCGGACGCGACCCGTATCCTTCTCACCGGGTATGCGGACAAGAAGAACGCGATTCGAGCGATCAACGAGGCCGGTCTCTACCAGTATGTCCAGAAGCCGTGGGACAACGATGCGTTGACCGTCGTCATCCGCAACGCGGTCGAACGCTGCCAGATGTACGGCGAGCTCGCCGAGCGGTTGGTCGAGCTGGAGACGGCCAACGAGGAGCTGGCCGGTCTCAAGGATCGGTGGATGAAGGCGTTTCTATGAGCGATACGGCCGACGTGCAGACCGATCGCATCAACCAGGCTCGATTGGCCAGCCTTGGCACCATGGTGGCCGGCATCACGCACGAGCTCAACACCCCGCTGGGCGCGATTCACAGCAATCACGACGTCATCGAGCGTGCGTTGCTCAAGCTCCAGGACATCCTGGAGGATGAAGTCGTGACCCCGGACGAGCTCGAGGAAGTTCGCAAGATCGTGCGCGCCATGGACGGTGTCCTGCGCACCAACGGGATCGCCGTCGAACGGCTGGTGAAGCTGGTCGAGAGCCTGCGGACGTTCGGCCGACCGGACCGGGCCGAGATCGACCGCGTCGACCTGCACGAGGGGTTGGACAGCACCCTGGCGGTGCTCGGTCACGAGCTGAAGATGATCTCCGTGGAGAAGGACTACGGGGAGCTTCCCATGGTCGAGTGCTATCCGAATCGAATCAACCAGGTGTTCATGAATCTGCTGCACAACGCGACGCAGGCGATGCCCGACGGCGGTACGCTCGGCGTGTCCACGAGCACGAACGGCGGTCGCGTTCGAATCGAAGTGCGCGACACCGGCTGTGGCATCGAGCGCGCGAACCTGGAGCGGATCTTCGAGCCCGGCTTCACGACGAAGGACGGACGGGTGGGGATGGGTCTCGGGCTCGCGATCTCGCACCAGATCGTCGATCAGCACGGCGGAACGATCGCGGTCGACAGCGAGCTCGAGGAGGGGACCACGTTTCGCGTGGCGCTCCCCATCGAACTTTCACCGGAGCACCGAGCCTTGGAAGGAGGAGACGATGACCTCAAGTAGGTACGCCGTCGTGGGGGTGGTCGCCGCCGCGGCGCTGTGCGCGGGTTGGGGCGAGCTCGAGGGTCAAGATGCGAATTTCCTGCTCCCCGTGCCGGATATCGAGCGCCACCTCCGTGAAGGCGAGTTCGACGTCATCGGGCTGACGCCCTCGCGCGGGCTCGAAGGCGAGCGCACGTACCAGGCGACGGCGCAATTCGGGAGCACCGTGCTGCAAATGAAGTACGCACCGGCGGTGGAAGGCGCGGACGAGTTCAACAACCGGCCGCGGTACGAGCTGGGAGCGTACGTGGTCCAGCAACTGTTTCTGGATCCCGAGGACTACGTCGTTCCGCCGACCGTTCTCCGTGGTTTCCCCACCGATGTCGTGCAGTCGACCTTGGATCTGGTAGGGAGCGACATGACGCCCCCGGCCGAGCCGACGTTCGATCGTTGGCCCATGACGTTGGTCGCGCTTCAGTACTGGCTGTTCGCGGTCGAGGTGCCGGACGAGCTCCTGAACGAGGATCGAATCGAGAGCGATGCGACCTACGAACGCTATCTCGGAAACTTCAACATCCTCACGTACTTGATTCGGCACAACGATTCCAACGAGGGGAACTTCCTGCGTTCCGCGGACGCCGCGAAGCCTCGCGTGTACAGCGTGGACAACGGCGTCGCGTTCGCGGGTGAGGAGAGCGATCGCGGGACGTACTGGCGCGAGCTGCGGCTCGACCGGTATCCGGCGGAGGCGATCGAGCGGCTACGCGGCCACA
The DNA here is from genome assembly GCA_022360695.1 of Gemmatimonadota bacterium. Classification (GTDB taxonomy): domain Bacteria; phylum Gemmatimonadota; class Gemmatimonadetes; order Palauibacterales; family Palauibacteraceae; genus Palauibacter. The sequence goes on along the minus strand of JAKSCH010000252.1, from coordinate 13,476 downwards.
CGATCGACGACCTCCACGACCGACTCGGCGTGCTCGTCCAGCTCGAGTTGAGCGGCGGTCGGTTCGTCGAGGTGGAGCCCGGCGAGAACCTCGACCCCGGGCGCGGTGTCCGTCACGACGACACGACCGTGCAGCTCGGGCTCACGGACGGGGAAGTACGGAACGTCCATCGTCGCATCACGCGCTTGCTCGAGTGGATCGATGAAGGCCGGTACGAGGTGGTGCCGTAGCCGGGCGCAGGAGCCACCGTAGCATGCGGCGATCCGCGAACCGCCCGTGGTCGGGCGTCTGGGGGTGCTCGGTCATCGCGGTGCTCCTGGCCACGGGCCTCGGCCACGGTACGCCGAGCGACCAGGACGGCTGGCGCTACTCGGGCGAGTTCGGGTTGTACGTCGAGCTGATCGAAGACGGGCTCGAAGTTCGCTGGCTGACGTCCGAGCCGACGGAAGGCGTGGTTCGAGCGCTCGTGGATGACGTCGTCGTCGATGCGGTGGACACGGAGACCGCGGACGCGCACGTCGCCCGGTTGGAGATCGACGCGCCGCTCGTCACGCTCGAGTACGGCGACGCGGCGGGCGAGGATCTCACCCGGACTCGGATCCGGATCGAACCGCCGGAGCCGGTCGCCCCATCGCGCGCGGTCACCGATTCCATCTTTCTCTTCGGCGACGTGCACGGCGAGTTCGATCGCGTCGTGTCGCTGCTGCGTGGATCCGGGCTCATCGACGAAGACCTCCGTTGGACCGGAGGTCGGCGGACCGTCGCGCTGCTCGGCGACTTGTTCGACCGCGGCGATGACGTCACCCGTCTGCTCTGGTTTCTCTACGGGCTGGAGGACGAGGCACGCGCGGTGGGTGGGGACGTGCTGGTCGTCCTCGGCAACCACGAGGTCATGGTGATGTCGGGCGACCTGCGGTACGTGTCGGGGAAAGAGGCGTCGCTCGGGTTCCGCCACCGCCTCTCGTACAAGGAGATGTTCGACCCGCGGACGTCCATCCTCGGGCGGTGGCTCGCGAGCAAACCCGGACTCGTGCGACTCGACGACCTCCTGTTGGCGCACGGTGGCGTGAGCCCCGGATATCTCGAGCTCTCGCTCGAAGCGTTCCGCGACACGCTGGAGCGCTGGGTCGCCGAGCCTCTGTTCGTGCACTGGGACGACCGCGACAGCCTGGTCGCGACCGCGATCGAGATGGAGCTCGACTCCGCGGCGGTGGCGCGTCGCTGGGATTTCTTCTTCAGTCCCGAGAGCGTCCTCTGGTACCGCGATCTCGTGCGGTCGGACACGCTGGCGTCGCACCTCGAACGCGTGCTCGATCGCCACGACGCGACCCTCCACGTCGTCGCGCACACGCCGGTCCAATCGATACAGGAGCGCTACGAGGGTCGACTCATCGCCGTGGACCTCGTCGACGCCGCGTCGGAGATGCTGCTGCTCGTCCGCGAAGCCGACGGGTGGGGCAGGTTCAAGATCCCCTTGGATGGCGAGCCGGAGCGACTCGAAGCCCTCCCCTGAGCGGCCGACTCAGCTCGAAACGGGCTCGAGCGGGCCGCCGTGGAACGCGTCGCCGCCGATCACGGTCCAGCGACACGCGTCCGGCACGAAGTGGTACAGCCAGTGGTCGACATCGGGTGCGTCGATGACCGCGAAGTCCGCGGCCGAGCCGACCTCGAGCGAGCCGACCTCGCCCTCGCGGTCGATCGCGCGGGCCGCGTATCGAGTGGCCCCCTTCAACGTCTCCGCCGGGGTCATGCGTTGCCGATTACAGGCGAGCATCATGGCCAGGGGAAGGTGGTACGACGGCGCGGTCCCCGGGTTGAAGTCCGTCGCCACGGCGACGGCGACGCCCCGGTCGATCATCGTGCGCGCCGGCGGCGGCTCCTGATCCAGGTAGAGCGTGGCGAGCGGTAGGGTGACGGCCACGACGCCCGCGCCCGCGAGCGCGTCGATCCCGACCGGCGAGATGCACTCCAGGTGGTCGGCCGAGACGGCGCCGACCTCGGCCGCCAGTTCGGCGCCGCCCCCGTCGGTCAGCTGATCCGCGTGTAGCTTCGGCCGAAGACCGAGACGGGCGCCCGTCTCGAAGATCCGTCGCGCCTCGTCCCGGCCGAACGCGGATGTCTCGACGAACGCATCGCAGAAGACGGCGAGCTCCGCGCCGGCGACGGCGGGCAGGATCGTATCGGTGATGAGGTCCACGTAGGCGGCTCGGTCGTCCTCGAACTCGGGTGGGACGACGTGTGCCGCCAAGCACGTCGATACGATCCGTGGGCCGGCCTCTTCGGCCAGGCGGGCGTAGACGCGAAGCGATTGCAGCTCGGTATCGAGCTCGAGCCCGTATCCGGTCTTCGCCTCGATCGTGGTGACGCCGAGCGACGCCATCGCCGATCGAAACGCGCGCGCACGAGAGAGCAGCGCGTCTTCGTCGAGCGCGCGCGTGGCGCGCACCGTCGAGACGATGCCCCCGCCGCCGGCGGCGATGTCCAGATAGCTACGCCCCCGGATGCGATCCGAGAACTCGCCCGAGCGCCAACCGCCGAACGCCAGGTGGGTGTGGCAATCGATGAGACCCGGGATGACCAACCGCCCACCGGCATCGTAACGGGTCTCGCCGCCATGAGCGCCGGGGATCTCGTCCGACGGCCCCGCCCATTGCACCCGGCCGCCTCGCCAGACGAGCGCGGCGTCGTAGATGAGCCCGATATCCGCCTGGTCGTCCGCGGACCGACACGTGGCGAGACACCCGATGTTCTCGAGCAGCGGCATCGACCGACCGGCTCAGCCGTGCATCGGGAGGTCGACCCCGCGCTCGTCGGCGGTGCGGATCGCTTCGTCGTAGCCGGCATCGGCATGTCGCATGACCCCCGTGCCCGGGTCGGCGGTGAGCACGCGCCGGAGCCGTTCGCCGCCGACATCGGTTCCATCCGCCACGCACACCATGCCCGCGTGGATCGAGTACCCGATCCCGACTCCGCCGCCGTGATGGAGCGACACCCAGCTCGCGCCGCACGCGGTGTTCAGCATGGCGTTGAGCAGCGGCCAATCCGCGATCGCGTCCGAGCCATCGCGCATCGCCTCGGTCTCCCGGTTGGGCGATGCGACCGAGCCCGTGTCGAGATGGTCGCGGCCGATCACGATCGGAGCGGCCACGCGTCCGGTCTTCACCAGCCAGTTGAAGCGCTCTCCCATCTCCGCGCGCTCTCCGTACTCGAGCCAGCAAATTCGCGCGGGCAATCCCTGGAAGTGGACCCGCTCTCGCGCCTGCGTGATCCAGCGTCGGAGCGGCTCGTTCTCCGGGAACGTCTCGAGCACGGCGTCGTCCGTCGCCGCGATGTCCGACGGATCTCCGGACAGCGCGGCCCAACGAAACGGTCCGGCGCCCCGACAGAAGAGCGGACGGATGAAGGCCGGTACGAACCCCGGGATGTCGAACGCCCGGCTCATGCCGCGAAGATCGGCCACGTGTCCTCGGAGGTTGTTGCCGTAGTCGAACGTGATCGCGCCGGCCGACTGGAGGGCGAGCATGGCTTCGACGTGCGTCACCATCGAGTCGAGCACCCGCTCGACATACGCTTCGGGCTGATCCGCGCTCATCGTTTCCGCGTCCGCGACGGACAACCCGGCGGGGATGTACCCGACCCGGAGGTCGTGTGCGGACGTTTGATCGGTCAGTACGTCCGGCACCACGCCGCGGGTGACGAGCTCCGGTAGGACGTCCGCGATGTTTCCGAGCAGCGCGACCGAAAGCGGCTCGCCCGCTCCCTTGGCGCTCGACACGAGCTCGAGTGCCTCGTCCAGGTCCGCCGTCATGCGGTCGCAGTATCCCGTGTCGAGCCGACGTCGGATCCGCTCTTCGCGGACCTCGACCCCGAGAAACGCGGCGCCGTTCATCGTGGCGGCGAGCGGTTGGGCGCCGCCCATGCCGCCCAGTCCCGCCGTCACGACCAGTCGTCCGGCGAGCGAGCCGCCGAAATGTTGCCGGGCCAACTCGGCGAACGTCTCGTACGTGCCCTGGAGGATGCCCTGCGTTCCGATGTAGATCCAAGACCCGGCGGTCATCTGCCCGTACATGGTGAGACCGAGCGCCTCGAGCCGTCGGAATTCTTCCCACGTGCCCCACCTCGGGACGAGGTGCGCGTTCGCGATCAGCACGCGCGGCGCCTCGTCGTGGGTTCGAAACACGCCGACGGGCTTACCGCTCTGGACGAGGAGCGTCTCGTCGTTCTCCAGACGTCGTAGCGTCTCCCGGATCTTCGCGTAGCACGCCCAGTCGCGCGCCGCCTTCCCCGTCCCACCGTATACGACCAGATCGTCGGGCCGCTCCGCCACCTCCGGGTCGAGGTTGTTCATCAACATCCGAAGCGCCGCTTCCTGGTGCCACCCCTTGCACGAGATCTCCGCCCCGCGGGGGGCGCGGATCGGACCGTCAGGCTTCATCGGAGATCTCCGTGTGAGCGTCGGCGAGGTCGAGGACTTGATCCTCGGACATGGACAGGTCGAGCGCGTCGCGGTCGAGGCCGTCGAGCGCGTCGCGCGGGATCGGCCCGATCGCTTCGGTGCCGGCGATCTCGACGCCGAGCGCGTCCGCCTCGTCGAACACGCGAGCCAAGGCGGTCGAGAGCGCCGTGTCCCGATACCGGGTCACGTTCATGCTCACCTGCGTGAGCCCACGCGCGTGGAGCGGGATGCCGAGCGCTCGCACCCCGGGCAGCCCGCCGCTCGAAGCGCGGATCGCGCGCGCGATGCGACGCGCGGGCTCCAGGTCGGTCGTCGAGAGGTTGACGTTGAAGCGGACGAGTGGGTCGCGGACACCGGTGATCACCGCGCCCGCCGTCGGGTGCGGGCACGCGGGACCGACATCGGGAGCTCCGCTCGGACCGCGCATGCGCTCGGAGAGCCCCTCGAACTCGCCGCGGCGCACGTCGGGCAGCGCGCGACGTCGTGGATCGCGCGCGGCCCGCTCGTAGAAGAACACGGGGAGGCCGCGCGCGGCGATCTCGCGTGCGAACGCGGTGCACGTGTCGAGCGCCTCGCGCTCGGAGACGGCGCCACTCCGCACGAACGGGACGACGTCGAGCGCGCCCACCCTGGGGTGTGCGCCACGGTGCTCGCGGAGATCGATCTCGGCGATCGCGCGCTCGGCGAGCGCGACGCTGGCGGCGAGGACCGAAAGAGGATCGCCTCGGTATGCCAGCACGAGCCGGTGGTGGTCCGGATCGGAGGACGCGTGGAGGAGCTCCACGTCGGCCCCCTCGATCGCGCCGACGAGACGCCCGATCCGCTCGTCGTCCCGTCCCTCGCTGAGGTTGGGCTCGCAGAGGAGCACGTCACGCCTCGCGGTCGGCGGGCGTCTCGGCGGCGGCACCCGTGAGCGTTCCGCTCTCCATCAGGCGCGTCACGATCTCGATGTCCGGTGCGAGCGCCCGGTCGACGTCGACCGGGCCGACGTGTCGGCGTAGCGCATCGTAGACGGGCTTGGTCCCGCGGCCGAGGCGACGGGGGCCATCGTCACGCAGGTGAATCGCCTGCGCGGCCGCCAGCAGCTCGATCGCGAGGACGTGCTTGACGTTCTCCAAGACCTCGCGCGTGTGACGCGCGGCGTTGGCGCCCATGCTCACGTGGTCTTCCTGGTTCGCGCTCGTCGGGATCGAGTCGACCGAGTCCGGGTGGGCCAGCGTCTTGTTGTCGGAGACGAGCGCTGCACCGGTGTACTGGGCGGACATGAACCCGCCGTTCAAGCCGGGCTGCGGCGCGAGCATCGCCGGCAGCCCGCCGGAAAGCTCCGGCGTCAGCATCCGAAACACGCGTCGATCGGAGATGTCCGCGACCTCCGCCATCCCGATCGCCAAGGTGTCGAGCCACAGCGCGGGTCCGGCCCCGTGGAAGTTGCCCCCCGAGATGGCGGCCCCGGGCCGCGCGTCCGTGGCCGGGAAGATGAGCGGGTTGTCCGATGCACCGTTGAGCGAGGCCTCGACGCGTCCGCCGAGGAAGTCGACCATGTCGCGTACCGGACCGAGCACCTGGGGGGTGCACCGGAGGCTGTAGGCGTCCTGGATCCGACTCGGGTCGGAGTCTACGAGATCGCTCCCCGCGAGCAACGCGCGGAGACGCCCCGCCGTCGCGATCTGACCGGGCTGGTTGTTGGCCTCGTGGATGGCCGGATCGAGCGCGGCGGATCGACCCAGCAGCCCCTCGAAGCTCAGCGCCGCCGCGATGGCCGCGTGCTCGAGGAGACACAGCGCGTCGTGCACCGCGAGCGCGGCCCCGGCGACCATCATCGTCGTGCCGTTGGTGAGGGCCAGCCCCTCCTTGGCCTCCACGCTCGGCCGGTCGATGCCGGCGGCCGCCATCGCGGCGGCGCCGCTATGGAGCGTCCCGTCGAACCATGCCTGGCCGCTGAAGCTCTCGTCGTCGTCCCGTGGTCCGGACGTGGCGACGATCGCGATGTGCGCGAGAGGCGCCAGGTCGCCGCTCGCGCCCAGGGATCCCTTGCCGGGGACCAGGGGGACGACGCCGCGATTGAGCATCGCGATCAAGGTCTCGACGATGGCCGGCCTCACCCCCGAAACGCCGAGCGCCAGCGAATTGGCTCGGATGAGCAACATCCCGCGTACCCAATCCGACGGGAGCGGCTCCCCGACGCCGACGGCGCACTTGTGGATCACGTTCCGCGAAAGCGCCGCGGCATCCTCGACCGCGATCCGGGTGCCCGCGAGCGAGCCGTATCCGGTCGTGATCCCGTAGATGGTCTCATCGGGGCGCGACAACGCGTCGTCGACCACGGCTCGGCTCGCCTCGATCCGGGTCCTGGCTTCGGCATCGAGCGCGGCTACCTCCGTCCCTCCGCGCGCGACCCGGACGACATCTTCGATGCGAAGCGAAGAGGAGAGGGCGATCGGGGCGGGCGTGCCGCCGGTCCCGGGTGCGAAGCCGAGTCCGGAGCTCGGCGTCACTCGTCCTCCGCGGGGATGAGGCGCGACACCTCCGTCGGCTCGAGCCGCTTCCCGACCAGGAAGGCGCCGAAGTCGGCGTACTCGGCGCTGGCTCCGTCGTAGCGCATCTCCGAGATGATGTTCTTGAACTCGAGCGGATCCCGAGCCCACAGCGTCACCGCCCACTCCCGGTCGTCCAACCCCATCGAGCCGCTGATGACCTGGCTGATCCGCCCGGCGTACTGGCGGCCGATGGACCCATGAGCGCTCATGAGCGCGGCCCGCCGATCGAGCGGCAACGTGTACCAGTTCCGATCGACGGCGCGGCGCTTGTCCATCGGGTAGAAGCAGACGTACGGCATGGCATCGGGCTGCACCGGGTACAGCCTTCGCTTGATCCAGTCTTTCTCGCGTTCTTCCTCGAGCGCGGTGGCGAGCGCCGCGCGCCACGCCTCGTGGTCGGCGGGGTCGATCCGCTCGGCGAGCTTCGCCGTCAGCGCGTACAGACCCATCTCGACGACCGAGAGGTACTCGTCCTCGAGCAGGAGGTAGTCGCCGATCTCGCTCAGCTGGATTCGGTGTCCCGCCTCGATCAACCCTTCGACATCGGATCGGAAGTGGAGCAGCAGCAGGTCGAGCCCGCCGCCGGCGAGCCGGTAGGCGGCGGACCAGCCGTCCTCACCCGGCCTGCTCCAGCCGACGAGCAGCTCCTCGAGACTCGAGCGAAGACCGCGCCGAGCCTCGACGTCGAGCCGCTTCAGATCCGCCCAATCGATGCGAAACGACTGATGCAGGACGTACCAGCCCTCCAACGTCGCGGGCGGGGTCCGGGACATGCCGGTGGAAGGCTCGTGGGAGGCGTGGGGCGGAGGCGTTTGCATGGTCGGAAGGCAAGCTGAAGCCACGGTCTCGGCGCCGCAACAGCCGACCAACGGGGCTCGTTCGGACCCGTCGAACGGGCGATCTGACGCGGCAGGACGCGGCGTCGCGGGGCATTGCGCGGGACGTCCGGCGTCGCGATCCGACCCGTGTGTTGTGCGCCCGAGCATCGGGTCGGGTGTCGTCCGCGGACGGCACGATCACCAATGAATCATGTAAGTTGTTGACATAAAACGATTTGCCTGTGCGCGACAGGTGTGCGATGGGGCGGGCACATCCCTTGCTCTTCGCGCCCGCGCAGGACAAATGGGTCAGAGCGCGAGGCGAGAGGGTACGTGGTCGGTTCGGCGAGCGGAAACGCACGGAAGAGGCGGGGACGGCTGGGCTGTCAGCGTGGTCAGAGCGCCGTGGAGTTCATACTGGCGGTTCCGATCGTCATCCTGGTGCTCGCCGGCATTGTCGAGTTCGGGCGTCACTACCACGCGCGGCTGACCCTCCGTCACGCCGTAGCCGAAGCCGGCAGGTTCGCCGTCACCGGCCAGGTGCTGCAGGACACGCTCGGGAATCCGATGACCCGCGCTCAATCGATCACCCACAAGATCCAAACCGCTGCCAGCGACCTCAACGTCCAGGTGACGGAGCTGAACATCACGCCGCCGGACGCGGGCGGTCCCGGCGAAGTCGTGACGATCGACGCCACCTACCGCTTCCAGTTCGTGATGCCGGGGATCAAGCAGTTGTTCGGCGGGGGTTACGTGGACTTCGCCACGGCCACCTCCGTCTACAACGAGCCCTTCTGATGCCCAGAGCCGACCGGAGGGATGCGACGACCCTCCTCCGGCGACTGGCGCGCGACACGCGTGGCGTCGAGCTGGTCGAGCTCGTGATGGTCCTCCCCCTGCTGCTGATCGTGGTGTTCGGCATCCTCGAGTTCGGCAGCGTCTTCGACAAGCAACACGTCGTGTCGACGTTGTCTCGCGAGGGGGCGAACATCGCCTCGCGCGGCGCGGCGCTCGATTCCGTGGTCAGCGTGACCATCAGCAACGGCAACACCGTCGATGTCGGCCCCGCGGGCGCCGTGATCGCCAGCCGGGTGGATGTCGTCGGCGGGGTTCCGCAGGTCGCGGCTCAGTCGCTCGGCGGCAGCATGACCGCCACCAGCAAGGTCGGTACGCCGGGCAACCCGGCCACGCCCTACGTCGGGAACGGCCTGGCCGACGGGAACTCGTACTACGTGGTGGAGATCTTCCTGCCGTATCAGCCGTTCACGCCGCTGCGAGGGCTGGTGGCTCCCGTGATTCCGGACACGCTGTATGATCGCACGATTTTCTGAGGGTCGGGCCCGACTGCGGGCCGCCGCCGAGGATCAGCGCGGGGCGATTCTCATCTTCGTCGTGGTATCGCTCGCGGTGATGATGGGCGCCACCGGCCTGGCCGTGGACCTCGGTCGTGGATACGTCGAGCGGGTGCGCTTGTCCCGGGCGGTCGACGCGGCCGCGCTGGCGGCGGCCCGCGTGCTGCGGTCGGGGCAGCCGGCGGCGATCACCGAAGGGAACGCCGTGGCGCGCTCGAACGGCGTCACCGATGGCATCAACGGGGTCGCGACGTCCGTCACGTTCGACGTGAACGCACAGGGTGAGAACACCGTCACGTATACGGCGAACCGTCAGGTGCCGACGATCTTCATCAGGTTCCTGGGTCAGACGTCGATCGATGTCGGCGTGACCGCGACCTCGACGATCCCGCCCGTGGATCTGGTGCTGGTGCTCGACGAGTCGGGATCGCTCGGGACGGCCGGTGCGTGGGACGACCTGCAGGCTGCCGCCACCACGTTCGTCCAGCAGTTCGACGACTTGATCGACCAGGTCGCCCTCGTCTCGTTCCAGACCCGGGCGAACACCTGGAACGCGCTCGCGCACAACTTCACGTCGCCGATCGTCAACCAGATCGCGCTCCTCCAGTCCGGCGGGTACACGAACCCGGGTGAGGGATTGCGTCTCGCGGGGATCGAGCTGGCCGGGACCTCGGCGCGCCCCAGTGCGGCGAAGGTCGTCGTGTTCTTTACCGACGGACGACCGACGGCCTTCCGCGGCGTCTTCGGAAACCCGGGGATGGAGCGCGACCGCATCGGACGTCACGCCCAGCTTCCGACGTCCTCGCTGCGGGGTTACTTCAACGACCCGGACGCCGTGCCGATGACGGGCAGCCAGTGGCCGAGCGGGTGCATGTGGGCCTCGAGCTGCTTCGGGATGACGGACACGCAATGGCGCAACATGAGCTACGACAGCGGACTCGCTTCCGCCGACGCGCTCCGCGACGAGGATGTCCTGATCTACTCGATCGGTCTCGGCGACCCGAGCATCGGCGCGGAGTACGCGCCCGATCCCGATTATCTGCGGATGATCGCCAACGAAGGCGGAGTATCGGATCCCGCACAGCCGCAGGGACAGATGTTCTTCGCGCCCAGCGCGGCGGATCTCGCGTTCGTCTTCAACCAGGTCGCGACGGCGCTCCTGGTGCGGCTCTCCCACTAGGGCTGTCGCGCGCGAGGGGATGGGCTCGTCGCGTGACGGGGCCCGGCCGTCGAACAAGGATCAGCTGAACGGACCCGCCAGCTCGGGGAAGCGGTAGACCACCACGCCGCTGTTCGGCGCGTTGTCCACGTCGACGTACCCCTTCGCGACCATGTCGCTCAGGATCTCCTCGACCTGCTCGAACGTCATGCCGGTGGCCACCACGCCTTGCGTCACCGTGAGCGCCCCGCCGTTCGCCTGTGCCGCTTTGAGCAGCACCTGTTGGAGATTCTGCTGCGGCGGGAGTCGCGGGCTCGCCGTCGCCTGGGCGGGCTGCATGCGCCGCGCGAGCCTGGGGTGGGGCAGGTAGCCTTCGCGCACGTTGGCCTCTTTGATGAGCCCCTTCATGCGGATCAGGTCGATGAACTGTCCGATCCCGAACAGCCCGAAGGTGAGCAGCCACAGGATGCCCGTCCCGTATTTGCCAAGATAGAGACGGTGGACGCCGGCGAGCCCGAAGAAGATGAGGCACCAAAGCCCGTAGCCGATCCCATCCTTGTACATCCCGTCGGGATCGTCGGGAACCTGCGGGCCGGGGCTCTGAATGGGGGCCGTGGGCTGCAGCGGGACCACGGCGTACGGAGGGAACGATCCCTCCGGATTCGCGCGCCCCGGCTCGTTCGGCTGTTCAGTCATGCCTGCTTCCTACGCACCAACCGCCCCAATGGTTTCCCTTCGCGTGGTGCTGTTCGACGCTTCGCGCTGCAACTGACGGACCAGGCGAAACCAGCCGCGCCGGGCGCACGTTACTGCCGTCCCCGGGCGCTTGCACCCCCCGACGCCGGATCTAGATTGTCGCCGGTCTCCGCCGGATGCGCGGGTGGGGGCTCGTGGTGAGCGTAGCTCAGTCGGCAGAGCGCCAGATTGTGGTTCTGGAGGTCGCGGGTTCGATCCCCGTCGCTCACCCTCGACACACCCCCAGCGGTACGCGTCGACGTCCGGCCGTACCGCGGCACCCCGCGGACGCGACCCCAGGCGGTGCCCGCCGCCGAGACCCCGACGACGAAGGACATCCGTATGCCCGACAGCGTCACGCGCTCGAGACCGACGAAGGTCGCCTCGTGGAGCGCGCTTCCCGATCGCTCTCCCGCCTACGCCCTCGTGGAAGACGTGGATCTGGTCGTGGTGCGGTACGGCGACGAGGTGTCCGCGCTGTACGGCCGGTGTCTCCACCGCGGGGCGCTGCTTTCCGATGGGTACGTCGATGGCGACAACCTGATCTGCGGCGTGCACGGGTGGGACTACCGGGTCGACACGGGCGTGTCGGAGTACAGCAACGACGAGTGGCTCCAGAAGTTCGATGCGTGGGTCGACGTGACCGCCGACGCGGTCTTCGTGGATGCCGATGAAGTCGCGCGTTGGGCCGAGGAGCACCCCCAGCCGTACGACCGCGACGCCTATCTCGGGCTGTATCAGGATCACCACGGGACACCCGTCGAGCCACACAACAAGCACATCCAGTCGCTGGCGCGCGATGGGCTCAGCGTGGTCGGACATCACGGCGCGGTCTCCGCCATGGGGGTGCCGCTCACCGAGCTTCCGCGTTGGGACGACCTCCAGATCCTCACGGCGCAGCTCGCTCGACGCCCGCTCCTGGACGATGCGGAGGTCGGGACCGACCTGGTGATCGGACCGAAGGCCGAGAAGCCGCTCCGGCTCGAGATCCCGCTGTTCGTCTCGGACATGAGCTTCGGCGCGCTGTCGGAAGAGGCGAAGACGGCGCTGGCGCTCGGCGCGGAACGGGCGGGAACCGGCATCTGCTCGGGGGAGGGCGGGATGCTTCCGGAGGAGCAGGCGGCGAGCTCGCGATACTTCTACGAGCTCGCATCGGCGCGCTTCGGGTGGTCGCTCGACAAGGTCCGCGACGTCCAAGCCTTCCACTTCAAGGGCGGACAGGGGGCGAAGACGGGGACCGGCGGGCACCTGCCCGGCGAGAAGGTGAGGGGGAAGATCGCCGAGGTCCGCGGGCTCGAGCCGGGCACGCCGGCGATCAGCCCCGCGACGTTCCCCGACATCGATTCGATCGATGGCTTCCGTGAGATCGCGAGCGCGGTCCGCGAGGAGAGCGGTGGGATTCCGATCGGCTTCAAGCTGTCCGCCCAGCACATCGAGGCCGATATCGACTTCGCGCTCGACGCCGGCGCCGACTACATCATCCTCGATGGACGGGGCGGGGCCACCGGCGCGGCACCGGATCTGTTCAAGAACAACATCTCCGTGCCCACCATCCCCGCGCTCGCCCGCGCGCGGCGGCACCTGGACGAGAGCGACGCGAAGGACGTCACACTCATCATCACGGGTGGGCTTCGCCGCGAGTCGGATTTTCTGAAGGCGCTCGCGCTGGGAGCCGACGGGGTCGCCGTCTCCAACTCCGCGCTCCAGGCGATCGGGTGTCTGGGGATGAGGGCCTGTCACACGAACAACTGCCCGGTCGGCATCGCGACCCAGAAGGCCGACCTGCGCGCCCGGCTGATCATCGAAGAGTCCGCGGCGCGCCTCGCGCGGTTCTTCGAGGCCACGGTCGAGCTGATGCAGGTGATGGCCCGGGCCTGCGGGCACGCGCACCTGAATCGATTCCGGCCGACCGACCTGACTACCTGGAGCCGCGAAACGGCGGCTCTGACGGGCGTCGCCTACGGGGGCGTCCGCCCGGTCTGAGCGCCCACCTCGCTCGCCCCGAGGAAACCCCGAAACCGGGTCGCGCAAAACGTTGACATCCCTGGACGTCCTTGGTAGACTCAGGGCTCTCGCGGGGGGGCGTGCGCCCTCCCGCGATGCTTTTTGACAAGAAGGTGTGAGTGACTTGTGGGCCCGATCGAGAGCCATGGGCAACACTTCTCGTGGCTCGATGGGTAACCAAAGTGTAATTCCGAACGCGATGCTCGGAGGGTCTACGGACCGATCCGGGCGGTCCGCGTTCACCAGGTACACGAGCGACCGGAGGCTTCGGCCGAAGGCGCTCGACCGAACTTTCTATATGGAGAGTTTGATCCTGGCTCAGGACGAACGCTGGCGGCGTGCCTAACACATGCAAGTCGTGCGAGAACGTCTTCTTCGGAAGACTAGTAAAGCGGCGAACGGGTGAGTAACACGT
>JAKSCH010000109.1 GCA_022360695.1 Gemmatimonadota bacterium | reverse complement strand
GGTCGCCCCGATGATGGCCGCCGAGCCCATCGCGATCGGCGAGAACGCGTCGATCCAACCGATGAGCCGGACGCGGCCGATGGGATCCCCCCGCGTTCGGGCCCGCGACACGACGATCGCGATCGCGGCCAGGGTCCCCAGCCAAGCTCCGCCTGCCATGACGTGGAAGACATCGGCCGTGATCGCACCCATCGCGAAGTGCTCGACGCCGCTCGCGTGACCCGAGAAAGCGGGCGTGTACTGCAACAGCGCGACGAACGCGATCGCGACGGCCCAGCCGACCGAGGCCACGGGCTTGCGGCTTCTCGCGACGCCGAACGCGAGGAGCGCGATCGACGCGAAGGTGACCTGACCGATCCAGGCCTTCCCCCACGTCGTGCTCACGACGAGGAGGTCGAGCTCCTCCAGCCATGGGGCGAACGGATCGCGGAAGACGGCCATCTGCGCCGCCAGTCGACCCACGGCGCCGAGCAGGACGAGCCCCAGCCCGAGGAGACCCACGCGCGCCGCCGATCGCGACGGATCGAATCCGTCGAGACGCTCGGGAGGAGCCGCACCCGGCGCCACCCGAGGCAGGATGACGACGCGAAACACCACCGCGCCGAACGCGGTGAGGATCCCGGCGAACACGAGCCAGCGGGACAATGTCCCGAGCGCGTACCACATGGTGTTCGGGCCGTGACGTCTACGGCACGAGCCGCACGAGCTCGGCGTACGTGGTGCGCGAGATCTCGTCGAGCGCGGCCGCTCGCTCCTCGATCGCGATGATCAGTCGATTCAGGAGATCTCGTTGCCCTTCCGTCGGGGGTGCGTCCGCCTTCGACGCGAAGCCCATCAGACGCGCGAGCTTGCTGTCGATCCCCGTCGGCTGCGCGATCAGGTCCTGGCCCGCCCGCGCGCGAAACTGCACGAGCCGCTCCTCGAGGCGGTACAGCTCCGCATGCAGCGCGGTCAGCGAGGCTTGCAGCTCCTCGCCGCCGCCGCGTCGCTCGACGGCGCGCGCCGCCTCTTCGCGCATCTCGCGGATACGGGCGACCAGGTCCATCGTCTCGCTCAAGCGGTCCCGCGCCTCGATCAGGAAGTCGTATTGCTCTTCGAGATCGGCGTCGCCGAAGTCGATCCGCGGATCGCGCAGCACCGCGAACGACTGACGGTGCGTCGCCCCATCGACCTCCAGCTCGACGACGTACTCGCCCGGCGGCACACGCGGGCCCGCCGAGCTCCCCTGGAACACGGCTCCGTCGAGCACCCGCGCGGGTGCGGCCCGGAGATCCCAGACGAACGTGTTCGCGCCTCGGTTCGCCGTCACGACACGTCCGCCACCGCCGCCGAAAAACCCGCCGCTCGGGCTGTCGTCGGCCCGGTCGCTCGCGAACTCGCGAACGAGCGCGTCGCCGCGGTAGAACCGAAGCGTGACGGGGCCGCGCGGCGTCGCCTCGAGGACGTAGGGCACGACGACCCCCGCCGGCGGGTTCGCTCCCGCCGGATCGCCCGCGCCGGGCCGACCCATCGTGGAGAACAACGAGGCGGGCGAGGCGCCGGGATTGAAACGCGTCGCGTCACGAGGCCGGTACAACCGAACGGGCGTCGCTTCATCAGCCAGCTCCGCCAACTGGTCGAGCAGCGCGACGTTGTCGAGGATCCAGAACGAGCGCCCATGCGTGGCCGCGATCAGATCGCCGTTCCGAAGCGTGAGACTGTGGATGGGGACGACCGGCAAGTTGAGCGCCAGCGACTGCCAGTTGTCGCCGGCGTCGAACGACACGTACACCGTCCGCTCGGTCCCCGCGTACAGCAGACCCGGGCGATCGGGGTCTTCGCGGATGACGCGGGTGAAGTCGTCCGTTGGAATCCCGGTCGTGATCTCCGTCCACGTCTCGCCGAAATCGGTGGTCTTGTACAGGTACGGCCGATGGTCCGAGAGCTTGTAGCGCGTGGCCGCGACGTAGGCGGTCCCCGCATCGTGCCAGGAGGGCTCGAGAATCGAGATCATCGCGAACTCCGGGAGGTCGGGGATCGTGACGTCATCCCAACTCCCGCCCCCGTCGCGCGAGACGTGGATGTACCCGTCGTCGGAGCCGGCCCACAGGAGGTTCGGTTGGACGGGCGACTCGGCGAACGCGAAGATCGTCGCGTACCACTCGGGTCCGTAGGCCTCACGCGTGATCGGCCCCCAATACTCCCCCGTGTCCTCCGAGCCGTACGCGGGCGTCCCCTCGAGCGTGGAGGGATCGGCGCGCGTCAAGTCGGGGCTGATCACCTCCCAGCTCTGTCCTTCGTCGCGCGAGCGGTGCACGTGCTGCGACGTGACGTACAACACGCTCGGGTCGTGCGGCGACGTCATGACCGGGTAGGTCCACCAGAACCGGTAGTTGATGTCGGCGGATCCCCAACCGTAGTGCGTCTCGGGGTTCGGCGAGATGTCGCGCACTTGCTTGTTGCGGTGGTCGTACCGGTAGACCCAGTGGTGATCGCCGGCGTAGACGATGTTCGGATCCTCGGTGTTGATCGCGATATAGCCGTCCTCGCCACCACCGACCGTGTACCAGTCCTCGATCGAGATGCGCCCGTAGTCCGAGCGGCTCGGGACCGAGATCGTCGTGTTGTCCTGCTGCGATGCGTAGAGTCGGTAGGGCTCCTGGTCGTCCGCCGTGACGTGGTAGAGCTGCGCTGTCGATTGGTTGAGGAGCGTCGACCACGAGAGACCGCCGTCCAGGCTCACGCTGCCCCCGCCATCGCTGCCGTTGATCATGCGGCGCGCGTCCTCCGGGTCGATCCACAGATCGTGGTGGTCCGGGTGCGGCGTGAAGACGCGGTCGAACGTCGCCCCCCCATCGGTCGACTTCCACAACCCCACGTTGAGCACGTACACGGTGTTCGCGTCCTCGGGATCGGCGACGATGTGGTGGTAGTACCAGGGACGCTGAAGGAGATCCGCGTCCTCGCTGACGCGTGTCCACGTGGCCCCGGCGTCGTCGGACCGAAAGATGCCTTTCTCGCCCAGCGTCGCGTCGATGATCGCCCACAGACGACCCGGCCGTACCGGTGAGACGGCGATCCCGATCCGACCCTTGAGACCGGAGGGCAGACCGGGGTTGTCGGTCAGCTCCGTCCAGGTATCGCCGCCGTCGGTGCTCTTGAAAAGCCCCGTTCCGGGCCCCGCGCTCCGGAACCCCCACGGGAACCGCCGAAGCTCGAGCAGCGACGCGTAGACCGTGTTGGGGTCGCGCGGATCGAGCGCGAGGTCGATAGCCCCCGTGTTCTCGTCGCGATACAGGACCTTCTCCCAGGTCTCGCCGCCGTCCCGGGTGCGGAAGACGCCCCGTTCCTCGCTCGGCCCCCACGCGTCACCGAGCGCCGCCACCCACGCGACGTCGGCGTCCGTGGGGTGCACCCGGAGGCGACCGATCTGTCGGGTGGCCTCCAACCCCAGGTGGCGCCACGTCGCGCCACCGTCATCCGACCGATACACGCCGTCGCCGTGCGACGCGTTGCCCCGGATACATGCCTCGCCCATCCCCACGTACACGGTCTCGGGTCTCGAGCGCGCGACGTCGAGCGCGCCGACCGACCCGGTCCCGAAGAACCCGTCGGACACGTTCCGCCAATTCGCGCCTGCATCCTCGGTCTTCCACACGCCGCCCCCAGCGCTCCCCTGGTAATAGACCAGGGGGTCCTCCGAGTGGCCCGCGACGGCGAGGACGCGGCCGCCCCGCGTCGGGCCGATCGACCGCCAGTCGAGGAGCTCGAGGTGGTGGTCCGGGACCGACTGAGCCGCCAGACCGGCGGGATCGACGACCGTCGTGGCGGTCAACATCCAGAAGGTGAGCGAAGCGAGCTGGCGACGCGTCATGGGCGGACGACTCCGGTTTCGGGTTACGGTCTCGAGAATCTGCGCACCCGCGACGCGAGCGTCGACCGACGAGCGGATCGCCATGTGACGCCCGGCCCCCGCCGATCGTCTCCCGTACCGGTGGCGTGCATCGGCGCGCCGCGTCGCTTAGCCTCCAGGGGGGGGCCTACACCGAGGAAGACTCGATCGTGTTTGATCGGAACCGACGCCCATTCGTCATCTCGATCGCCGTATCGGCGGCGATCCACGGCGCGCTGCTCGCGTGGGTGGTCATCGACGTGCCGCTGCCCGCGGGGTCCGACCGCTCGACACAGCGGTCGGGACCGCTGGCGACGGAGGATCCCCCGACCGAAGAGGTGGTCCACGTCGTCCAGATCCGACCCCCGGGCGTCATGGGGGGCGGTGCACCCGCCGGCAGCGCGGGGGCCAGCGGAGCCGGGACGGATCCGGGCTCCGCGAAGATCGAAGCCGCGCTCGCCGAGCCCCAGTCGCCTCGCGGATCGCTGACGTTGAGCCCCGCCCAGCCGATGGCCCTCGCGCTCCGGGCCCCGGTCGCGCCGGCACCGGCCGTCGTGCTCGCGGATCTCCCCTCGGCGCATCACACGACCGCTCGTTCGGCGCGACCGAACCGGGGCTTGATCGTCCGAGCCGGGACGGCGGGCGATGAGCCGGCGAGCGGACGGTTCGGCGCGGGACGAGCGGGGCGCGGAGGCGTCGGACTCGGCGGCGCGGGCACGGCATCCATCGGACCCGGCGAGGACTGTATCACGATCGGCTCCGCGAGGCCGGAGGGGCGCATCCCACGCGGGATCGGCGATATGACCCGCGGGCTCGGACAGCGCGGCGGACGGAGCGCACCGTTCTCCGGCGGACGCCGGCTCGGAAGCCGCTAGCGGTCCTCGCCCAGGACGGGCGCCAGCGCAGGCCGGACCAACCTCGAACATCGACCAGCCTACCCTGGAGGCGGGCGCGGGAGACGTTCTTGAACGTTCGACAGGACATTCGGCTGCTTTGGCTGCTCGGCCTCGCGGCGTGCGGCTCGGGACCAGCCGAACCGGGCCCCGATCCGGGATCTCCGCGCGTCACGAGTCTCTCGCCGGCCCCGAACGCCGTGACGGTTCGCGCGGACGCGGAGATCCTCGTCGGTCTCGATGAGTCCCTCGACCCCGAGACGGCCGTCGAGGTGCGGGTATTCGGCCGTTGGTCCGGGGCGATCGGCGCGACCGCGCGCGTGGAGGGCTCCGACGCGATCCGCGCGGAGCTGGATCGCCCCCTGGCCGCCGGCGAGCGGGTCACCGTGACGCTGGTCGCCGGGAGCTACCGCTCGGCGACCGGCGTGCCCGGGACCGGTTACACGTGGTCGTTCCGGGTCGAGACCGCGCCGGGATCGATCGATCAAGCCGTGGCCGGAACGATCCCCGTCCGGCGGCCCGGCGAGGGGCACATCCAGACGTATGGGGCCTACGCGGGCGATCTCGATGGGGATGGGTGGTCGGACCTCATGCTTCCCAACGAGCAGTCCGCCGACGTCCGGATCTTCATGAACGACGGCTCGGGCGGGTACGGAGCGTTCTCCGTCTTGCCGGTGCCCGACGGCGACGATCCCAGCACGAACGAGGGCGCGGACTTCGACGGCGATGGCGACATCGACTTCGTCGTGGGGAACGCTCGCGGTCGCTTCGCGGCCGTCTTTCACGGCGACGGAGCCGGGGGGATGACGCACGCGCAAAACCTCGAGGTGGGTCAAGCGGTGCGCGGGATCTGCGTCGTCGATTTCGAGAACGACGGCGACCCCGATCTCGCGGCGACATCGGCGGTCGACGGTCATGTCGCCTTCTTCGAGAACCTCGGGCTCGGCACGTTCGCCGCGGCCGGAACGATGGACGTCGGCGACGCCGAGTGGTCGTGCGCGACCGGCGATGTCGACGGGGATGGGTTGATGGATGTGTTCGTCGGCGCACGCGCGTCGCGGGAGGTCATCGCCCTGACGTCGCGAGGAGACGGTACGTTCGAGGTGTCGGGACGCGCGGTCCTCGGTGGGGATCCGTGGATGCTCGCCACCGGGGACATCGACGGCGATGGACGCATCGATGTGGTATCCGCAAATGCCGCGACCCCCGGCGTCTCGTTCGCCGCGGGCGACGGGGCGGGCGGGATCGCTCCGATCGGCACGGTACAGCTGGACGGGTTTCCCCTCGCGATCGACCTCGGCGACCTGGACGGGGATGGCGACTTGGATGCCGTCGCCTCGGACTTCACGAACGGGGCCTTCGTCCTGTTCGAGAATCCCGGGGGGCGGCTCGTCCGGCACCCGATCGCGCTCGCGGCGGGGACTGCCGCGTCGTGCGCGATCCTACACGATCGTGACAACGACGGAGATCTCGACATCACCGGGATCGATGAGATCGATGACCTGATCTTCCTGTTCGAGAACGCCCCCTAGCCTCGGCCGTTTCGTCGCCGCGATGCCGACGATCGGCGATCCGCGGCTTCGGGTCGCCGTCGTTTTCACGGTCGATCCATGCCATCCTCTTCGGACGCCCCCTCGCCGCGGAGGCGGTTCCGACGCAGCCTCGCCAATCTTTAGGTCGACGAAAATTGTAACAACCTTCGTTGCACCACCGCATATCCATTCACTACCCTAAAGGTTACGCGGCTTCACCCCAGGGGGTGAGTAAGCCGCACTACCCCGGCAGGAAAGGAGGCAGCGATGAGAAGAGCGCTACTGGCTTTCGCCGCGCTGTTCTTGTTTGCCTGGGGCCCCACCGCGCTTACCGCGCAAAACGGAGGCATCAGCGGGAGGGTCGTGTCGGACGACGGCCGTCCGCTCGCCGGTGCCCAAGTGACCGTGGTTGGAACGCAGCTGGGTGCCCTGACGTCTCGACAAGGGCGATACCGCATCGACAACGTCCCGGCGGGCGAGCAGACCGTGCGCGTTCAGAGCATCGGCTACTCGCCGACCGAGGCGACGGTGACGGTGCTCGCGGGTCAGCAGGTCGTGCAGGACTTCGCGGTCGGCGAGGTCGCGATCGCCGTCGACGACATCACGGTGACCGTGGGCTCGCGCGCGTTGCATACGGCCGCCGATGAGCTCGCGGTGCCGGTCGACATCTACCCGGCCGCCCAGATCGTCGAGAGCGCGCAGGTGGAGATGGCGTCGGTCCTGAACGAGCTCTCGCCATCGATCTATTTCCCGCGCCGTCAGATCTCGGACATCACGTCGGGCGTGCGACCGTTCCAGCTCCGAGGGTTGGCGCCGGATCACGCGCTGGTGCTGGTGAACGGGAAGCGACGCCATTCGACGGCGGTCGTGAACGTGTTCGGCGGCGGCGCCTTCCCCGGTGGGTCGGGCGTCGACATGAACGCGTTTCCGATCCACGCGGTCGGGCGCATGGAGATCCTCCGCGACGGCGCGGCCGCGCAGTACGGTTCGGATGCGATCGCGGGTGTGATCAACTTGCAGCTCAAGAACACCGTCTCGAGCCCGGAGATCCTGGCCTCGGTCGGGAATCACTTCCCGAGCGACTGGCCGAACGACGGGTTGCGCTACGACATCTCGGGGAACTGGGGTGTCCAGGTCGGCCGAGGCGTGCTCAACCTCACCGCGACGTACAGCCAGCGCGATTCGACGAACCGCGCCGGCGCCGACGCGCGTGATCAGGTCGTCGAAGGCGATGCCGACATCGTCGTCGATGGCATCGTCACGCAGAAGAACAACGAGGTGGTGCAGCCGAACCATCTTTGGGGGGATGGCGAGGCACAGAACGCGATGTTCTTCGCCAACTTCGAGCTCCCGCTGTCGGACGCCGACGACGCGTCGCAGTTCTACGCATTCGGCGGCTACAGCGATCGGACGGATCTGCACTCCGGGTTCTATCGTCGGTCGCTCGACGACAGAAACTGGCCGCAGATCCACCCGCTGGGCTTCTTGCCGAAGTTCGACTCGAAGACGCGCGACATCACGGCGGTCGCCGGTATCCGAGGCGGCTCCGAGGACGCGTGGAGCTGGGACTTCAGCACGCAGTACGGCCAGAACCGGAACGACAACGACATCTTCGACACGCACAACGCGTCGTTGGGCCCGTGCCTCGACCTCCAGTGCACGAACGCGCCGGGGTTCGACCTGGCGCCGGGTCCCGACCTGGTCTTGGGTACCGCGGATGATCCGGGGATCCCGAACAAGACGCGGTTCTACGCGGGGTCGCTCCAGAACAGCCAGTTCCTGATCAACGCCGACGTTTGGCGTCAGGTCGACCTCGGGCTGGCCGACATGGCGACGATCGCGTTCGGCGCTTCGTTCCGAAACGACAACTACCAGGTGATCGAAGGCGAGGAGGGCTCGTACATCAACGGCTTCCACCCGAACCAGAGCGGCGGGATCGCCTCCTCCGGTTCACAGGTGTTCGCCGGGTATCGGCCCGAGCAAGCCGTGAGCGCCAGCCGTCAGAACTTCGGCGTGTACGGCGAGCTCGAGGCACCGCTTTCAGAAGGTGTCCTCGCCTCGGTGGCCGGGCGCTTCGAGAACTACAGCGACTTCGGCTCGACGATCAACGGCAAGGTGGCGTTCCGATTCGAGCTCGATGAGGACTTCATCTTCCGCACGGCGGCCTCGACGGGCTTCCGCGCTCCGGCGCTCAGCCAGTCGTTCTACGGCCACGTGTCGACGAGCTTCCGCGTCGACCCCGACGACCCGAACAACCAGATCGGGTTCGAGGTCGGGGAGTTCCCCGTAGGGTCGCCCGAGGCTCGGGCGGTCGGGGCCGAGGATCTCGTCGAGGAGACGGCGGTGTCGTTCAGCGCCGGTCTCGCGGTCACGCCGGCCGACAACTTCCACATCACCGTGGATGGGTATCTGACGAACGTCGACGACGCCATCGTGATGTCGAATTCGCTGAGCAGCGATTTCATCCAGACGTTGCTCGCGGACTTCGCGGCCGAGTCGATCCGTTTCTTCTCGAACGCGATCGACATCCGATCCTACGGGATCGATTTCACGACCAACTACCGGAAGTTCTTCGGTGAGAGCTCCTTGTTCGAGACGATTCTCTCGGCGAACTGGAGCCAGGTCGAGGCGCGAAGCGGTGTGAAGACGAACCCGGTTCTCGAGGGTGAAGCCTTCAACATCTACGACGAGTTCGACATCTTCTTCCTCGAGGAAGGCCGCCCGGATTGGCGCGGCATCCTCAAGTTCCGCTACAGCACGGGCGATCTACGCTTCGGGCTCGGCGCGAACTACTACGGGCAGCAGCAGGAGCTCATCGCGGTCGGGCTCGACGGACAGCCGGACGATTTCCGTCTGCTCGAGGCGAAGGTCACGATCGACGCCGAAGCCACGGCGAAGTTGAGCGACGACCTTCGGATCACGATCGGTGCGGAGAATCTGCTCGACACGTTCCCGACGCGGTTCGACACGTTCGGCGGGATCTTCACCTACCGTACGTCGTCGGGGATGGGCTTCAACGGCCGCTATCTGTACTCGCGGCTCCAGTGGACCCCGTAGGCTGGATGGGGACATCGGCGTTCACCGGTCCGTGACGGACCGAGCTCGAGCGCGATGAACGAGGGGGGCGTCCCGGTCCGGGGCGCCCCCCTCTATTTCTTTTGACGGTTCGTACCGCCTACCGGGACGATCCGGCCCGTCGATACAACCCGTCGAACGCGGTGGTCCACGTCCGACCGTCGTCGTCCGACACATCCCACGTCTGCTGCACGGATCCATCCTCGTGCGGCGTCCACGTGATCCTGTTGACGATCGGGTTCCCCTGTTGATCGATCCCCGGACCGGAGAGCACCATCTTCCCATCGACGATCCCGCCATCGAGCTTGAGCACGAGCCCGGCGTTGTCCACCCACGTCTGGTGCCATCGGCCCGTCTGTCCATCGTAGACGTTGTAGCTGTTGCCGGCGTATCCGGATGGCGTCTCGTAGCTCTCGAGCAGCACGCAGCCGCCGAGGATGGACTCGATGCGGTTCGTGCCCGCCACCTGTCCCGTGCCGACGACCGTCACGTCCCAGTCGCCGATCCAGAAATCGAATTGTCGCTTCTCGTCGGCGGTGCACGCTCCTTGTGCCGACACCGTCGCGGGGGCCACGACCGATAGGATCGCCGAGGTCACGATCGAGCGCGTCATGTGGATGAGACGCATCTTCACCTCTCGGTGCGCGGTCGGGATGTCACTCCGCCCCTCGGGGATCGCGTTCGGCGGCCGCGGGGTCGGCCCCCGACAAGCAGGCCTCGAACGTCGGGAGGTCGATGTTCGAGCCGGAGACGACGAGCGCGGTCCGTTTCCCTGCCACCGTCTCGCGTAGCGGGCCGCAGATGGCGGCGAGCGGAGCTGCCGACGCGGGCTCGACGACCAGCTTCGCGTCGGTGAACAGCGCGCGCATCGCGGTTCGGATCTCATCGTCTTCCACGAGCACGACGTCATCCACGAACTCATCCACGAGCGAGAAGCCGTAGGGCGCGGCGTGCGGGGCGCCCAGGCTGTCGGCGATCGTCTCGACCGATTCGATCGCGATGGGCTCACCCGCGTGCAGACTTCGGCGCATCGAGTCGGCCCCCGCGGGCTCGACGCCGTACATGGCGCATTCGGGTTGGAGCTGCTTGATGAGCGCGGCGATTCCGGCGAGCAGCCCGCCACCGCCCGTCGGTACGACGACGGCCTCGAGCAACGGAAGCTGCTCCCCGAGCTCCAGCCCCACGGTCGACGTGCCGAGGATCGTATGCTCGCCCTCGAAGGGGTGGATGAACAGCCGTCCGTCCTCCTTTTCGATCTCGCGCACGCGCGCGAAGCCGGACGCCCCATCGGATGCGAACTCGATGTCCGCTCCGTACGCGCGACAGCGATCGATCCGCGCCGGGTTCGCCGACGCGAGCATCACGACGCGCGCGCTCGTCCCCATCGCCCGGGCGGCGTACGCGACCGCGATCGCGTGGTTCCCGGCGCTCACGGCCGTCAGACCCCGTTTCACCGCGTCGGGCTCGGCGGCGAGGGCATTCGTCATGGCGCCGCGCACCTTGAACGACCCGGTCCGCTGGAACAGCTCGAGCTTCAGAAACAACTCCGCGTCATCGGGGCTCGTCAACTCTTCCACCTCCGGCACCCACCGACGAATCGGCGTTCGCTCCACCCAGCCCCCGAGACGCGTCCTCGCGTCTCTCGAGCGCTCGACGCTCGGCGGCGGTATGGCGATGTTCTCTGTCATGAAGGCTCGTCCCGACACGTTCCTGGATGGCGGTCGCTTGACAAGCATACGAAAGGCGATGAGGTTCCGCGCCCATGCAACACGATACGTGGTACGCCGGCCATCTCTATCACCACCGCTGGAGCGGAGGCCGGTGATCGTGTAGCTGTGCAGCAAACACCCTAGCGAACGATCGACGCCGGCCCGGGATGGCCGGCTTTTTTTGTCTCCGCCGGGCCCCTCCCCCGCCGGCGTTCGGGGACGAGAAAACGACATGACGACTCACGAAACGACGCGTCTCGCGCTGCCCAAGGGGCGGATGCAGCCCGGTGTGCTGGAGCTGCTCTCCGCGGCGGGCGTCCGCATCGACCTGGGCGAGCGACGCTACCGCCCGAGCGTGGCGCTCGACGGCTTCGCGGCCAAACTGCTCAAACCGCAGAACGCGGTGGAGATGCTCCACGCGGGCTCGCGGGACGTGGGGTTCGCCGGCGCCGATTGGGTCGCGGAGCTCGACGGGTCGCTGGTCGAGTTGCTCGACACCGGCCTGGACCCGGTTCGGTTGGTCGCGGCGGGACCGGAGGATCTCGTCCGAGCCGACTGGTCCCGGCGCTCCGGGCTCGTCGTCGCCTCGGAGTATCGACGGATCGCCTCCCGGTGGATCGAAAAGCACGCGCTCGACGCGAGCCTGGTCCGCTCCTACGGCGCCACCGAGGTCTTTCCGCCGGAGGACGCCGACTTGATCGTCGACAATACCGCCACCGGGGCGACGCTCGAGGCCAACGGGCTGGAGGTGGTCGATGTGCTCATGCGGTCTTCGACGAGGCTCTACGCCCACCCGCGCGCGCTGGACGAGCCGGTTCACCGGGACCGGATCGAGACGCTCGTGCTGCTGCTCCGCTCGGTCGTCGAAGCGCGGTGTCGCGTGATGCTCGAGCTCAACGTCCCGGATGACCGCTTGGACGCTATCGTCCGCGTGCTCCCCTGCATGCGCAAGCCGACGCTCTCACGCCTCCACCGAGAGAGCGGTTACGCCGTACGGGTGGCCGTCCCCCGCGACGCGCTTCCGACGCTCATCCCGGAGGTGAAGGCGCGCGGGGGCACCGACCTGATCGTCACCGCCCCG
>JAKSCH010000162.1 GCA_022360695.1 Gemmatimonadota bacterium | reverse complement strand
GGACGGGCGATGAGCGGGACGCGGCCCAGCCGCTCGAACGCTTCGTGCGTCCACACGATCGGATCGCTCTCGTTCCGATCGCGGGGGAGCTCGTTGTCCGTCACCGGACACCTCGCGAGGACGGGGAGCGGCTCGTCGAAGCGATCGGCGTCGCGCGTGTCGACGACCGTCCGCTTCATCGCGTCCTCGGCCTCACCTCGGCGAGCGCGAGCTCTTCCGCATCGCCGATCCCCATCACGAGCTGCATGTGGGTCGGGAGCAGCTTCTTGATCGCTTCATCGAGCCGCTCGTTCGTGACCACCGGCAGTTGGTCTCGGTTCACGACCGACGCGTCGCCGTCCCCGTTCGCACCGTTCCGATTCAGGCTCGCGACCATGTCTTCGATCGACGGTGCCGAGCCGGCTTCGAGCGCCGTCCTGGCGAGCTCGGCGGTCGGGCTCCCGCCGTCGGCGCTCGAGCCGTTCGTCGCGGTCTTGTACTTCTTCTCGTCCTTCGGGTTGGGGACGAACGCCGCCGCGTAGCGACTCCCCGGACCGTAGTGCTCGAGCACGAACTCCTCGACCGCCTTGCGAGCGATCCCGAGCGCGAACGGGGGCACGCGGAGGATCCGGACCTCGGCCTCCGGGGCCCACTCGAGACCCGCTTCCCCGTCCTCCTCGATCCAGGGGATCTCCTCGGGTCGTACGTTCGTGGTCCCGACCAACAGGACGTTCGTGTCCGCGAGGCGAACCACGTTGTCGGCCTGCGAGCCGAGGTCGGTCCCTTCGATCCGGTGCGATCCGTGCCGTGCGACCACGAGGAGCGAGGGATCCACCTCCTCCGCCCACTTGAGCAGCACATCGAACGGCTTCCCGATCAGCACCTGCGTCTCGACTTCGACTTCGGGATACTCGCTCGCCATGACCTCGGCGCGCTTGATGTTCGCCTTGCAGAGACGAAGCAGCCCTTTGTCGATGATGTTGTTGTGGAGCTCTTCCTGCTCCTCGAACTTGAACACCTTCGACGCCTGGACCGAGAGCACGTCCTTGATGTTGTTGAAGACGACGTGGTGGTATTGCACGTCGAACGCGCTCGCGATGTAGAGCTTCGCCCCGCACTCGCGCGCCATCTCGAGCGCGAGCCGCAGCCCTTTGTAGGCATAGGCCGAGCCGTCCACGCCGATCATCCAGCGCCCCCCCTCGAGCGGGCGGTCGTCGCGGACGATGAGCGTGTCCTTCTGGATCCCGCGGATCGAGCGCCCGACGACGCCTCCGAGCTGGCTCTTCTCCTGACGACCCAGACCGTGGGCGCCGATCACCACCAGGTCGTAGTCGCGTCCGGAGCTCCCCGCGAGCTTGTCTTCCTGCTCCTCTTCTTCCGCGACGAGCCGGCCGTTCTCGGCGAGCTGGACGTCGGAGCGCTGTTTCTCGGATCCGTCGTAGTTGTGCGCGATGTTCGGATCGAACCCGATCAGGCTCGGAAGCCGCCCGCCACCGCGGTTCGCCTCGTTCGTGATCTCCTCGTAGTTGATGCCTTCGAGGAGCTGTCGGGTGAGGGTGACCCCCGCCGCATCGCAGCGCTTGTGGAGCTGATCCAAGAAGCTGTCCGAGATGAGCTGAAGGCCCTTCTCGATCAGCTTGTCGTGGACCTTGCGCTGGCGCTTGATCTCCTCGGGGGTCTGGAATTGCGCGGGGAGACCCGTCTCGAGCTGGCGGAAGCGGACATCGTGGAGTCGGGCCGCGTAGACATGATTGCCCGTGATTCGTCCGCCGGAGCGACCGCAAATCTCGATAGCCCTGTCGACAGCCCAGTGCGAATGATCCGAGTTGTCGACGGGAACGAAGACTTCGCGG
>JAKSCH010000187.1 GCA_022360695.1 Gemmatimonadota bacterium | reverse complement strand
GAGCGCGGGGCGAAGGTCGTCGAGCACCGGTTCTTCGCGGGGCTGTCCGTCGAGGAGACGGCGAGTCTTCTGGGTGTCTCGGGAAAGACGGTTCAGCGAGACTGGATCCTGGCGCGAGCCTGGCTACGGAAGGAAGTGATGCTCGACCTGGGACGGGAACCGGGCGAGCCGGCTGATCAGCCGTCTGCTCCCTGAAGGGCCGCTGCCTTCTGCGGTTGACCCGTGCGCTCGAAGTGGGCGACGGCATACCCGATGATCTGATCCGTAACCCATTGGAAGTCGCCACCCAGCTCACGCTCGCTGCGATCGAGCGCATCCATGAGATCTTTCTCGGCAGCCAAATCGCCCACCAACAGGGCCAGGTGCGCCGCGCGCCCATCGGCTTGGATCGTGCGCCAATCGAGCGCGCCGTACACCGATCGTCGGATCCGGGCGGATTCGGCGATGTGGGTGCCCGCTTCGGTGAACTGGTCCGCATACATCAGCTGCGTACCCAACGTGTAGAGAGTGTTCGCGAGACTCGGGTGGTCGGCGGGCAGGATCTCGCGACGCAGCGCGAGAACGTCCCGGCTCAGGTCGATCCCCTCCGCCTCGCGACCCGGCATGTCGCCCAGCAGTGATCCGAGGCTCGCCAGGGTCGTCACGTACGCGGTGTGCCGCTCGCCGTACAGCGACCGCTCGATGTCGAGCACTCGACGATAGTCGGCCTCCGAGCCATCCAAGTCGCCCAGGTATCCCACGGCCAGCGCGCGGTCCGCGAGGAGCTGGGCGGTGACCGGGTGCGTTTCGCCCACGGCCGTCTCGGCGATCGAAAGCGCCTCGTCCAGAATCACCTTCGATTCCTCCCAGCGTTCCTGATACAACCCGTTCGCCGCCAAGGCGCCGAGGTGCGCGGCGAGGCGCACGTTGGGCGTCGCGAACGCCGTTCGCATCAGCTCGGTGGCCTGTAGGAATAGCGCTTCGGCCTCCCCATAGTCGCCGCGGAGCATGCGGACGTTCGCGAGACGACGGATCCCGTCCGCCACGGCCGGGTGCTCCTCCCCGTACAGTTGTCGCTCCATCTCGAGCGCCTGTTCGAGCAACGGAGTCGCCCGGTCGAACTGCGCGGCCGCCGCGTGGAGGTTGCCGAGATCCGCGAGGGAGGTGGCGACGTCTCGATGCGGATCTCCGAACGAGCGGCGTCGGCTCTCCAGCGCCTCACGAAAGAGCGCTTCCGCCTCGTCGAACCGGTCGAGCGCTTGGATCGTCCGAGCCAGCGATGCCTTGACCGCGGCCGTTTCGGGGTGATCCGGTGCGCGGACGGCTTCGACGGAGCGCAGGGCCGCACGCTGATGCTCCTCGGCTCGCGCGTACTCGCCGAGGCCGTACGCCGTAGAAGCGACGGCCAGCATCGCCGCGGCGGATCTGGGGTCGGTGTCGCCGTAGTGCTCCTGCCGCAGCGCGAGCGCGAGCCTCGCCAGCGAGTCGGCCTCGGCGTACCGGCCCTGCGCCAGAGCCAGCGAGGAGCGAGCGACCAGGTCGTCCGCGGCATCGGGGTGATCGTCACCGAGCGCCGCGCTCCGAATCTGGGCGGCTCGCGTCAGGATCGAGTCCGCCTGCGGAAACAGCGCGAGGCTCGTGTACACCTCGCCCAGCGAACGATAGAGCTGCGCGCGGATCTCGGGCCGGGCCGTGACCTCGGTCTGGAGGCGTTGGGCGGCTCGGTCGAGAACCGCGCGCGCGGTAACGCGCGTGCCGCCCGTTTCGGCCGGGTCCGCGTCCCGGAACAAGCCGCCCATGAACTCGGCGACCTGTCGGGCCTTCTCCGCCTCGAGCTGTGCGGTGTTGCGCTCGGCCGTGATCTGACGCGTGTAGGTGAGGCCGATCGCGGCCAGCGCGACGATCGCGGCGGCCGAGGCCGTTACACCCGCTCGGTGCCGCGCGACGAACTTTCTGATGTGGTATAGGGCCGACGGCGCTCGGGCCTCCACCGGGAGACCCGACAGCCAGCGCTGCACGTCGGCTCCGATATCCGCCGCCGACCCGTAGCGCTCGTGCGGCGCCTTCCGGAGCGCCTTGAGGCAGATCGCGCCGAGCTCGGTGTCCACGCCAGCGGGCAGCCGGGGGTCGGTCTCCAGGATGGCCCGCTCGAGCGCCGCCGCCCCATCGGCGACGAAAGGCCTCGCGTCCGCGAGCAGCTCGTAGAGCACCACGCCGAGCGCGTAGACATCGGTCGCGGTGGTGATCGGTTCTTCCAGGATCTGCTCGGGCGCCGCGTACGGGCGGGTCATGAACTTCTCGCCCGTCCGTGTGAGCGACCCATCTTCATCCTCGAGCAGTTTGGCAACCCCGAAGTCGAGCAGCGCAACACCGCCCTGGTCGGCGCGAACGAGGATGTTGTAGGGCTTGAGGTCGCGGTGGACGATGAGGTTCCGGTGCGCGTGCTCGACGGCCTGGCAGACCGCGTGAAACAGTACAAGTCGCTCGCGCACCGAGAGTCTCCGCTCTCGCGTGTAATCCGTGAGCGCGACCCCATTTACGAACTCCATGGCCAGCCACGGGCGGCCGAGCTCCGTGGCCCCGGCGTCGTATAGCCGCGCGATCGCGGGGTGCTCGAGACGTCCGAGGATCCGGCGCTCGGCTTCGAAGCGACGGAGCACGGACCGGGTGTCCATGCCGGGCTTCACCACCTTGAGGGCTACGGTGCGATCGAAGGAGCCATCCGATCGCTCCGCGCGGTACACCACCCCCATCCCGCCCTCGCCGACCACACCGCGAATCCGATACGGACCCACGGTCTTTCCTTCGAGCGCCTCGTCGGTGCCGGCGGGTCCAAAGAACGGCGTCTCCAGCCACGACGCGTCGGAGTCGTGCGCCTCGAGGAGGGACTCGATCTCCGTCAGCAGGTCCCGGTCGTCGAGGCGATCGCGCAGGAAGGCTCCGCGCGCCTCCGCCGGTAGCGAAAGCGCGCTTTCCAGGGTCTCCGACACCAGATCCCAATGATCACCGAGCATATCTGGATTCTAGCCTGGGATTCTCGGGTCAAGACAGATCGCAGCGGCGCCATGTGCCGCTCCGGATGCGCCACCTGGACCTCGTATCGGACTTTTGGCTACGACGTCACGACGTCCCAGCGCAGGGCCGGTCCCGTCACGCTCGTTGACGCCTCGTAGAGGCGCGGCGGCCCGTGCTGGACGCGGACGACGTCAGCGGTCCTCTCGGAAACGCCGGGTCAAAGGGACTCCACCCTGGCACACTGCAGGGCAACGCCCGTCATGCCACGACTGCCGTTTCTGTGAACGAGCAGCCCGACCGCCACGCGGTTGCCCATGCAGGATCGTCTCTCCGACCAACCGTTCGCACGACAGCGGAATCGCCTCTGCTCGCGGACCTCGGGCTGCCTTTGCACATCCCCGTTGGGGCTGATCGTAGCCCCCCAGAGCCGAATGCCTTTGACTTTGCGATCAGATCGGTTCGAGTGAGGGCTCATACATACCTGGATCGCCGTGATGTATCGCCCAGCACCCACCGAGACCGTCTTGTCGAGCTGGTTGGCCCACTCGGGGTGGTTCGCCAACGAGAGATAAGACAGGTGCCGCGTGCCTCCCGTACAGGAGCCGTGGCACAGCTTACGTGCCTCTGCCCGTACGAACCTCGGGTTGTCGTTGGACTCGCCCCACGCGATGCTCCGGAGCGCGAACCCCGGGTCCGTAGTGCCTGACTCGTTCGTAGACCCCGGCTCACCCGAGATCGGGCGATGATTGGGAGCCGCCCACGTGAACGCGGCCTGTGCCTGGGTCGGGGATGACGCTGCGAAGAGACCCACGACCATGGTCGCCAGAAGCGACGGCCGTCCAAGTCGCTCGTTCTTCATTGCTCCACCTCCTCGCCGACGTTGTTTGGGTACAGCTCGCCGCAGCGGAGCTCGATGCCCGAGAAGGCGTGGTCTGCGTTCCAGTGCACGATCACCCCCACGGCCACTCGCCGATCTCCAAGACAGGATCGCTTCGTCGCCCAGTCTCGACAGTTGGGGAGCTCATCGTGTCTGACGCCCCCGGTACGATTGATCGTTCCGTTCGGATTAAGCGTCGCCCCCCAAAGGCGGAGCCCTTTGATGCGGCGCTTCTCCGGGTCGTTCCGATCGTTGGTGCAGACCTGTAGAGCCACGATGTAGCGATCCGCGCCAACCGAGACATTGATCCCCGGACTCAGGCCGGGCACCGCGTTCGGGTAGCCAAGCGGCGTCATTACGAAGTATCGGTTGTTGTTGGGGTCTGGCGGGTCATCGCAGTGCTGTACACACAGACGCTCGGGGATGATGTGCAGGCGAAAGGGCTTGTTCCCTCTTTCCGTCCATCGGATGCCGCTGATTCCCCGAGTCCGCGGAGCGTTGGCATCATCGGAGGCAACTCCCGCGACCCCCGAGATCGGTCGGTAGTTCGGGTTCTGCCACCTGAAGTCGGAGCCGTCCACTTGCGCGGCGGTCGGGCTCGCGCCGAACGCCAACCCGACCGCCGCTAGAAAAACTCGATGTGTCTTCACGATTCACTCCTCGTGGCGACCGTGCGGCGGGGTCCAATGCCCCCGCTCCCAAACAGGTCGCGACGGGAGGTCGTCGGTCCGGACATGCCCTCCGCGGACGCCGCGTGATGGGGTGGCGCTACGTACCCGACGGCTTCGCCCGCGCGCCATGACCTGGTCGGCATGGTCGTGGGCGGACGAGCACCTAGACCAGCAACGGGTCGGCCATGATCTCGATCAGGACCGGCCCATCGTGCGCCAAACCGCGGGTCAGCGCCTCGTCGAGCTGACCCGCCTCGGTCACGCGGATTCCGAGCGCGCCGCAGTTCTCGGCGAACTTCGAGAAGTCCGGGTTGTGGAGCGACGTCTCCCACACGTCCCAGTTCCCGGCGCGCTGCTCCTTCGAGATCTTCCCGAGCTCGTCGTTGTGAAGCAGAACATGGGTGATGTCCATCCGGTACTTCACCGCCGTCGTGAGCTCGGCCATGTACTGGCCGAGACCGCCGTCGCCCGAGACCGAGACGACCTTTCGACCGGCGAACTTCTCGTCGTCCTCCTGGGTCGCCGCCCAGGCGCCCATCGCGGCGGGGAACGCGAACCCGATCGAGCCGAGGTACCCCGACATCAACACGGCCTGGCGCGTGCACTCGAAATATCGACCGAACGAGTAGGTGTTGTTTCCGACGTCGACCGCGATGATCGCGTCCTCCGGGACGGTTCGATTCATTGCCGCGAAGATCGCCGGTGAGCCGATCCCGTTTCCGCTTTCCTCCGCTTCCCGGCGGGTCTTCTCGGTCCGCCAGATGTCCCAGCGAGCGGCCACGTCGGGTCGCTGGTCCTCCGGCGTCCACTCGTCCGCCAGCGCGTGGCGCAACAGAGCCATCGTGGCCCCGATCTCCCCCCAGACGGGCACGTCGATCGCGTGGAAGCGGGCGAGCGCCATCGGATCGAAATCGATCTGGATCGTCTTTCGCTTCGGCGTGATCCCCGTGTGGTTGCTGAACGAGGCGCCGAGCACGAGCAGCAGGTCCGACTCGTTCATGAGCCAGCTCGCGATGGGCGTCCCGCTCCGTCCGAGCACGCCGCCGGCCAGCGGGTGGCGGTCGGCGATCTGACCCTTCGCCTTGAACGTCGTCAGGACCGGGATGTTGAACGTCTCGGCGAACTCGATGATCGGCTCCATCTGGAACCGGGCGCCGTGTCCGACGATGATCACGGGCCGCTTCGAGCCATCCAGCGCATCCACGGCATCGTCGAGGGCGGGTGTGGCCGGCTCGATCGCGCGGAACGGCACGCGGCCTTCCGGACCCCCCGCGCGCGCACCGTCGGGCCACGGGAGGACCTGCACCTCGTCCGGGAAGATCAGGTGCGACACACCGCGGTTCAGGATGGCGGACTTGCAGGCCAGGTTCGCGAGCTCGGCGTGCTTGCTGGTGTGGAGCACCGTCTGGGAGAATTGCGCGACTTTGCCGAAGGCGGCCTGGAGGTCGACCTCCTGGAACGCGCCCGGCCCCAGGACCTGCGTATCGACTTGGCCCGTCAGGGCGATCACCGGTGCGCGGTCGACGTTCGCGTCCCAGAGACCCGTCAGCAAGTTGGTCGCGCCCGGGCCGGCGATCGTGAAGCACGCGGCCGGGAGGCCGGTCAGCTTGCCGTACGCCGAGGCCGCGAAGGCGGCCGCGCCTTCGTGCCGGATCCCGAAGTACCGAAGCGAGCCCATCTCGGCCTGACGACGAAGCGCGTCGGCCATACCGAGGTTCGAGTGCCCGACCATCCCCCACACGTTCGCGACGCCCCAGTCGACGAGCGTCTGGATGATCAGATCCGAGACGGTAGCCTCGTGCGGCGAATCGTCGGGCAGCTCGACGTAGATACCGTCCTCGCGGGTCTCGACGGGGAACGTTTCCACGCCGTCGTCGAACCCGGGTGCGATACCGGTGATCGGATCGTAGTCCCAGCCATGCCACGGACATCGCAGGAGCCCGTTCTCGATCGAGCCTTCGCCCAACGGGCCGCCTTGATGGGGACACTTGTTGTCGAGCGCCCCGTACCGCCCCTGGTACCGGGTCATACAGAGCGTCCGGTGGCCACACGTGACGGACGTCACCCGGCCCTCGGCCAGCTCCTCCGGCTCGAGCACCTTGAGCCAGCGCCTCCCCACCGCGTCCTCGGTCGTGCTCATCGCGGAGCCCGTTCCGTGAGAGTCGTGATCAGTCGGCGTCCAGGAGACGCTTCGAGCTGGAGAGCGCGGAGCGAATGAACGACTCGACGGTCTCGGCTTGCCGCTCCTCCTGCGTGGATACGACGGCGGCGGCGGAGAGCACGGCACCCACCCAACCTTCGGTCTGCCAGAAGCCACCGCCGACGAGCACGGGGAGACCGTTGGGGCCCACCGTCGGGTAGGGCACGACGTAGAAGTACGGCTCGGTGAAGGTCGCGTCGCCGGGCGACATCCCGACGTTCACGGATCGGCCCTCGTATTGCGCCGTGCCGGGATCGAGGTTGATGAACGTCGCGATGTCGATGTGGTGCGGCCAACAGAGGACGGGCGACGCGCCTTGCTCGGTTTCGGCGATCGGACGAAACAGCGTGATCGCGTTTCGATACCACCGCGCGAGCTCGCGGTGCGCGTCCGTGGGAGGGCCGAACGGCTCCCCGCTTCCGGCCGGCGCCGGCGCGACGTCTTCGCGGATCGGGGTCCAGTCGGGGGTCTCGCCCAGCGCTTCGGCGACCCGCTCCTGAACCCAACCGGCGGCTTCGACGAGCGTCTTCCCGGTCAGGGCGTCCGAATCCGTGACGGCGCCGTCGCCTCCCACGATCACGAGCTCGGCGCGTTCGAAGTTGAGTCCCGCGCGAGTTCCGTCACCTACGGGAGCCGTCACCAATCCATCGATGGTCTCGTCCCACGTCAGCGCGACGTGGCTGGAGTCGGGTGCCGGCTCGGCGAGCGTCCGGCCGACGGCATCGAGCGCCTGGACCGACCAGTTGAGCTCGTGACGCGCATCGACCAGCCGGATCGGGGGGATCGTGCCGATGTGGGCCCACTCGGCGGTGGAAACGCTCACGGATCCTCCTATTGATCGCTCGTCATGTCGGCCGCCGGATCGTCCCCTAGCAGGTCGAGCATGAACGCGAACTCGAACGCGAGCTCCTCGTATCTCCGGTCTCGGCCGGAGCCGCCTCCGTGGCCGGCGTCCATGTGTGTCTTGAGGAGCAACCGGTTGTCATCGGTCTTGAGCGCGCGAAGCTTCGCCACCCACTTCGCCGGTTCCCAGTACTGGACCTGCGAGTCGTGGAGTCCGGTCGTCACCAGCATGTTCGGGTAGTCCTTCGCTTCGACCTGATCGTACGGCGAGTACGAGAGCATGTACTGATACGACTCGAGGTCGGTCGGATTCCCCCACTCGTCCCACTCGAACGTGGTGAGAGGGATCGATTCGTCGAGCATCGTCGTGACGACGTCTACGAACGGCACATGTGCGACGACACCCCTGAAGAGCTCGGGTCTCATGTTGACCACGGCCCCCATGAGCAACCCACCGGCGCTCCCACCCCGAGCGAAAAGCACGTCGGGGCTCGTGTATCCTTCCGCGATCAAGAAGTCGGCGACGTCGACGTAGTCGGTGAACGTGTTCTTCTTGTTGAACATCTTCCCATCCTCGTACCACTGCCGCCCCAATTCCTGTCCTCCGCGGATGTGTGCGATCGCGTACGCGAATCCGCGGTCGAGCAGGCTGAGCCGCGTCGAGCTGAACGTCGGATCCATGCTGGCGCCGTACGAGCCGTAGGCGTACAGGAGCAGCGGACTCTCACCGTTCTTCTCGAAGCCGTCTCGGTACACGAGCGAGACCGGAATCTCGACCTGGCCGTCGCGTGCCGGCGCATAGAGACGCTCGACCACGTACTGGCTCGCGTCGTAGCCGCCGAGCACTTCGTCCTGTTTGAGCAGCGCCCGCTCGCGGGTGTTCATGTCGTAATCGTAGACCGCGCGCGGGGCGGCGAGCGACGTGTATCCGAATCGCAACGTCGAGGTCGCGAGCTCGGGGTTCTGCGTCGTGTACGCGAGATAGGCGGGATCATCGAACTCGATGTAGTGCTCCTCCCCGCCGCTCCACGGCCGGATCCGGAGCTTCACCAACCCACGCTCGCGCTCTTCGACGACGAGGTGACCCTCGAACAGGTCGTACCCCTCGAGAAACACGTCGTCCCGGTGCGGGATGACCGGCTCCCAATTCTCGGTCCCCGTGGCCGAGACCGGCGTCCGCATCAGCTGGAAGTTCTCCGCCCCATCGAGATTCGTCCGCATGTAGAAGTGATCGCCGAAGTGATCCACGCCATGCTCGTGTCCTCGCTCGCGCGGCACGAACACCGTGAAATCCCCCTTGGGCGCGGAAGCGTCTATATACCGATGCTCGTCCATCGTCGTCTGGGAAGACGAGATCATTACGTACGCCTTGGATTTCGTCTTCCAGACGAAGCTCGAGAACTCCTCGTCGGTCTCTTCGAACACGAGCACGTCTTCGCCGGGGTCGGTCCCCACAGTGTGCCGATAGACCTGGAAGGAGCGGAGCGTCTGTGGATCGCGCTTGGTGTAGAAGAGCGTCTGATTGTCCTCCGCCCACGCCAGGTTGCCCGAAGTGCCCTCGATCCGTTCCGGATAGAGCTCGCCGGTCTCGAGGTTCTTGATCTGGATGTCGTAGATCCGACGTCCGCGGGTGTCCTCGGCGAACGCCATCAAGTCCTCACCCGAGCTGACGCTGGGGAACGCATTGTAATAGTCGTGTCCCTCGGCGAGCTCGTTGACGTCCAGGATCACTTCCTCGTCGGCATCGAGCGATTCGCGCTTTCGGGCGTGAATGGGGTAGTCCTGCCCGTCTTCCGTGCGGGTGTAGTAGAAGTAGCTGCCGCGTTTCACGGGGATCGAGAGGTCGGTTTGTTTGATGCGACCCTTGATCTCTTCGAACAGCTCGTCCTGCAAGTCGGTCGTGTGACCCATCATCGCGTTCGTGTAGTCGTTCTCCGCCGTCAGGTACGCGATAACATCCGGGTCTTCACGCTGGTTGAGCCAGTAGTAGTTGTCGATGCGGGTATGCCCGTGAATCTCCAGCTGCTCGGGAACGACCGTGGCGACCGGGGGCTCGACCGACCGGAGCTCGGCCGGCGCCTCGGCGGCATCTTGGGCGCAGCCTGCGGATCCCAGACTCATTGCGATGATAGTGACGGAAAGGGCGGCGACACGCGGATCTCCCTTGGACGACGACATTACGGCTCCTCGATAGCGGGTCTCGACTCGTCTCGCATCGGGTCCGCGAAACGGATCGGAACGCGTTGAACGGCGTGAACGACAACATACTGCCCGATCGTCGCCAGGGGACGCCTCGGCTGGCCCCGATGGCCCTCGGCACGCCCGAAACGGGCACGGGTCGTCCCCGGCAGGACCGCTCACCCTGGGCGCCGCGTGGAGGGGGCACCTAGGTTCAAGAATCAACCGAACCGAGGAGACCGACCGTATGCCCGTACCCACGACGCTCCGCTCCCGCGAACGTCCATCCTTCGGGATCGGGCTGGTCGTCGCCGTCCTCGTTCTCGCCGCTTGCTCGGGCGGCGCGGTCGTCGAGAACCGTACGCCGGCGACGGATCCGAACCCGACTCCGGTACCCGCAACCCTGCCGACCTTCGACGGCGTCTATCCCGGTGCGACGTGGACCCGCTTCGAGCGCCCCGAGGAGGCCGGGTTTTCGGGCGAGGCGCTCGATGCGCTCCACGAGTACGTCGATGGGATCAACACGAGCGCGGTCATGGCCGTCGTAGGGGGCCGCGTGCTGTTCGAGCACGGCCCGGTCGACTCGTTGAGCTACCTCGCGTCGGTCCGGAAGAGCATCCTCGCGATGTTGTACGGCAACTACGTGGAGGACGGCACGATCGACCTGGAGTTGACGCTCGCGGACATGGATATGGACGACGTGGGCGGGCTGCTGCCGATCGAGCGCCGGGCTCGGGTACGGGACCTCGTCACGGCGCGCTCGGGCGTGTACCACGAAGCGTCGAATCCGGGGGACAACCTGGACGACGCCCCGGAGCGGGGGTCGCAGGAGCCCGGCTCCTATTACCTCTACAGCAACTGGGACTTCAACGCGGCGGGCGCCGTCTTCGAGCGGCTGACGGGTCGGAACATCTACGACGCGCTACAGAGCGATCTCGCCGAGCCGTTGGGCTTTCAGGACTGGAATCGCTCGATCCACCGGAAGTCCGGCGACCCGAGCCGCTCTCGGAACCTCGCCTATCACATGGTGCTCTCGACGCGCGACATGGCCCGCATCGGCTATCTGATGCTCCGCGACGGACGCTGGCGCGGCGAACAGGTCATTCCAACGGAGTGGGCCGAGGAGATCCGCAGCGTCGTGACCCCATCCGAGGAGATGAACCCGGAGGCGTTGCGCGGGGGCGAGTTCGGCTACGGCTACATGTGGTGGATCTGGGACGGTCCCGAGACGCCCGAAGCGTTCGAGGGCGCGTACACCGGACGCGGCGCGTACGGGCAGTACATCACCGTCATCCCCGAGCTCGGTCTCGTAGTGGCCCACAAGACGGTTCCCCAAGACGTCACGCCTTGGGACGACTACCGCGGAATCCTGACGCGACTGGTCCAGGCGCACTGCGGCGCCGACTGCTGAGGTGGTCGCCGACGTTCGCGCGAGTCACGAGCCAAACGCCGGTCTCCGGTACCCAACTCACCAGCTCACGCTCACGAAGCCGCCCCAGGATCGGATAGGGATCCTCGGCCCCGACCATGTGACGACCGCGAACAGACAGAGCGCGGCGCGACGGCGCGTTCACGCGCCGACTTCGCGCCGGAGCCGATCGAGGTGCTGCTTGCGGAACTTTGCGACCTTGGGAGCCACGACCGCTCGGCAATAGGGTTGGTCGGGGTTCTGACGGAAGTAGTCGTCGTGATACGTCTCGGCCGGATAGAACTCGGTCAGCGGAGTGACATCGGTGACGATCGGATCGTCCCACACGCCGGCGCGCGTGATCTCCAGGATCTTCGCTTCCGCATCCACGCGCTGCGACTCATCGGCGTAGAGGATCGCGGACCGGTACTGGGTGCCGACG
>JAKSCH010000280.1 GCA_022360695.1 Gemmatimonadota bacterium | reverse complement strand
TACCAGATCGTGTAGAGCGTGACCTCGGCGCCCTGGATCTCGTTCCCGTGGACGTTCGCCTCGATGAACATCGCGGCCTTCGAGAGCTCGGGGCCGGTATCCGGGTTGTTGATCGTCATGAGCCACATCTCGCGGCCGCCATGGCTCTCGCCCAGCGACTGTAGCGAGAGGAACGTCGGCCAGGTCCGCTCCATGAGGCGCATGCGCTCACCGATCTCGGCGTGATCCAGCCACCGGTCCCAGGTGAGCGGTAAGGTGTGCTCCGGGTCCGAGCCGATCCCCGTGTCCTGCTGGGCCGCGAGGGGCTGACCGAGGCAGAGCGCCGCGACCGCAGTCGTCGTGATCCGTCTCATGTTCCCTACCTCAGCGTGACGGTGGCGGAGTCGGACCCGCCCTTCTGCGACCGGACCCGGATCTCGACCTGCGAGCCCGCTCGACCGCGGATGACCCATGTGAAGCGCTCGCGCGAGCCCGACCCGGCGAGCTGCCGTATCTGCATCGTCTTCGTTCCGCCGGTGATGACGTCACCGGGGTCGATCTGGATCTGCACCGTCGTCGGCTGGACCGCCCGCGACACGACGCCGTGTTGCAGCGAGGTCGGCAGATACCCGGCGTTCTCGATCTCGACCTCGACGGTGAACACGTCGCCGTCGTGGCTCGTGACCTCGGTGCCGACGATCCGCACGCGCGGGAGCATACCGGCCAGCCGGACGACGAACTCGCCGTGGCGACGCTCCAGCTCGGCGAGCTCCGTGGCCGGCGGGTTGCGGGTGACATACGGCAGGAACCCGCCGATCTCGACATCCCCGAGGGTGGGGTGCGCGTACGTCGTCCACGGCGCGAAGACCTCGATGCCGGCCCCACCGAGCCCGGCCAGGAGACGCGCGTCGAACGAGCGGTCGCCCGAGCCACCCGGCGCTTCCTCTTCATCGTCGGTCTCGGGGAGCGCCCACCCCTGGGTGCTGAACGAGGGCACGCCGAACTGAAAGTACCCGTACTGGAAGAACGCGCCCTCCGCCTCCCGATTCACACCGACGCGCTCGATCCCCGTGATCTCCCGATAGGCTTCCGAGGCGGCCTTGAAGTACTCGATGTCGTCCCCATGCACCGTCGTGGACGGGCGGCGCCCGGATTCCGGGTCGTTGTCTCGACCCGGTTGCGCGCCGCGGAGCTCCCCCGCGCCTCCGCCGAACCCGAACCCGAACCCGAATCCGCCGCGCGAGCTTCGTGGGTACACGCCCCGTTCGAGCGCTTCCTCGTTCGGCACGCCCGCGTACGAGACCAGATCCAGGGTCGCCGGGTCGGCCAGCTCGCCGGAGGCGCTCGGGGCGGTCACGAGGTTGTCGGTGTGTCCGAACGTGAGGATGGCGCCGATGTTCCGGTGGGCGATCACGAAGTCCATGAGCGCGCGGGACTCGTTCTCGGACACCATGTGCGGACCGGCGTGGGCCGCGTAGTACGGATAGGCGTGTTGGAAGTTGCGGTCGAGATCCACGCCGCCGGGCCCGTCCTCGGCGATGAACCCGTCGCCGTTGGCATCGACGCCTTCCCAGTAGATGGTGTGTGTACCGGACTCGCCCGCTCGGGGGTCGGCCTTCTTCATGAGACGCGGATCGTCCGGATCGATCATGTACGTCCCGTTCGCGTCGGGGACCCGCATGACCGTGATGTACCCGTCTCCGTTCAGGTCGTCCGGACCGTCCTCATCGATCCGCCCGTCGTTGTCGTCGTCGAAGGGCCGTGCGTTCCCACGCCGGCCCGCACGAACGCTCTCGAACATCCGCTCCGCACCGTCCGGATTGAGCCGCGGCACGATATACACGGCCTGGTCGGCCAACACGGCTCGAGCCTCGTCCCCGCCCGCCGTCAAATACCGCGCGATCTCGATCGCGTGCGAGCTGCCGACGAGGTGATCGCCCGCCAGGTTGCCCACCACGAGGACGGCCGGACGATCCGCGGGAGGCGCACCGCCCGGATCCGCCAGCTCGAGGACCCAGATCTCGCGCCCCTCGATGGTCGTCCCGATCGAGGACAACGAGACGGCGGCGGATGCGCTCGCTATCGCTCGGAGCTCGGCCGTGAGACCGGCGTGGTCCAGGTACCGACCCTGTGCGAGGGCCACGGCCGGCGTCGTGAGGAGCACCGCGAACATCCCGACCAGCGGACGCAGGGCAGCCCTTCGCTCGATCTGCAACATCGCATCTCCTGTGAGTGGTCATGACGCGATCGCGCGGGCGAACGATAGGGGCAGGACCGTTCGCTTGCAGCCCTGGGCCCG
>JAKSCH010000079.1 GCA_022360695.1 Gemmatimonadota bacterium | reverse complement strand
TGAGAAGCTCGTAGTTGCGCTGGTCTCCGAAGCCCGCAATGGCGCCCCCGATCCCCGTCGGGTCCACGCCGGCCGCGAGCACGCCCCCGGCCTCGACGAAGCCGCGCTCGAACGCCATGTGCTTCTGGAGGTGCGCCTCCGTCATCGGCCAATCCGGGTTCGCCTCGATCGCGTCCACGGTCTCCAGGTAATCCTCCCGCACCTCGGGCGCCATCGCCTCGAGCGTCCGCTCGTCGCGCACGCTTCGACCCTTGATCATCGGCTCGATCACGGACAGCGTCGAGGTCATGCCGACGCCGGCCTCCACCATCTTGAGCACCACGGCTCGGGCGGTCTCGCCGCTCGGGTCACCGGTCTCCCCGACGTAGACCATCGAGTTCGGGGGACATTCGTCCGGCTGCTTCCGGTCATCGAAGTCGGTGGCCGTCGTGAAGCCGTGCTCGATGTTGTCCATCCCGAGGTCCACCGCCTCCTGGAACGTGATCGAGCAGATGTGGCCCGTGACCTTGATCCCCTGCGCGTGTGCCTCCTCGATCACGGCCGCCAGCTCGGACCGCCGGATCGTCGTGTAGGCCTTGATCCAATCCGCGCCCTCGTTCGCCCAGTAGCGCACGAACCGCCGCGCCTCCTCGGGCGTGGTGACCTGCGCCATGTCCGTCGACGCGGGCGACGGGCCCGTGATGTACGGCGCCGTGATGTGCATCCGCGGGCCGGGAGACCGGCCGGCCTCGATATCGGCGCGGACGTTGATGTCGGCGTACGGGGCGCGGCTGCCCGTGGTGCGGATCGTGGTGACGCCCGCGGCCAGGTAGAGACGTGGAGACGTGAAGCTCCCCTGCGCGCCACGACCGCCCGCGCCCGAGAAGAACATGTGGTTGTGGAGACCGACCATCCCGGGGATCACCGTGTGACCGGCGAGGTCGCGCACCTCCGCCCCCGGGGGGACGTCGACCGAGCCCGCCGGACCGACGGCGATGATCCGGTCGTTCTCGATCACGACGGTCTGATCGCGGACGACGCCGCTTCCCGTCCCGTCGATCACCGTGACTCCGGTGAGCGCGACGGCAGGTCCTTCGACGCTTACGAACCCGCGAACTCCCTCCGAGAGCTCGTCGAACGACTGAGCGGTCGCGTGCGAGCCCGCGACGACGGCACCCGCGGGCGCGAGACCCAGGGTGAGCGCGAATCGCCTGATTCGGGTCTTCATCGACATCTTCGACTCCTGCGTGGTACGAGGCGTGGGAAGCGCGACCGCGCCGCGCGGCCCGGCCTGCACATCAGTGTGCGGCGCCGGCTTCGCCCCCGCCATTGGGTTCTACCGTGAACACCATCTTCATCCCGGCCTCCAGATGCTCCGCGATGTGACAGTGCAGCATCCACCGACCCGGGTTGGAGAGCTCCAGCAGGAGATCCAGACTCCCGCCCGCCGGCACGACCGCCGTGTCCTTCCACGCGAGGTTGTCGTTCGGAACGCCGTTGGCCGCGAGCACGAGGAAGCGCTGGCCGTGGATGTGGATCGGATGGTGCATCTGATGGAGCGTACGGCGCTCGCTCTCGAGACGGACCCGAACGACGTCGCCGACCCGGAACGTCCATTCGATCTCTTCGTTCTCCGCGCCGGTCGATGGCTCTCTCAGGATCCACGAAACCTCATCGGGCGTCGCCATGAGGTTCATCATCGGCATCGTGCCCGACCACTCGAGCGGATGGAAGTACGCCGAGTCGATCTGCATCAACCGCTCGACGCGCAGCGGGAATCCCCGCGCCCGCATGTCGAGCGTGAGCCGAAGGTCGATCGGATCGTCGAATCGAGGTCGAAACGGTTCGAGCTCGCGAGCGAATCGATCGTGCGTCCGCAGCGCCTCGAAGTCGCCGCGCAGGTCGGGTCGCGCGTCGGCGGCCGCCACGCGGACGACGCCCAACGTATCGACCTCGGGGAAGAACCGTCCGCCGATGTGGTCGATGCCCTGGACCGCGTTGATCAACGGCACGACGCCGGAGTCGGGAAACCGCACGTGCACGATGTAGCGCTCGGCAGGGGCGATGATGACGTTTTCGACCCAAGCCTCCCGCTCGTAGTTCCCCACGTCGGTGCCCACCAGCTTCATGGGGAGGTCGCCGAACGACAGGTTGAACGTCCGAGTGTTCGACGCGTTGGTGAAGAAGAACCGAACCACCTGGTTCCGCGAGACGTCGAGCTCGTACGACGTCTCGCCGTTCACCACCAACGTGTTCCCGAAGCGACCCATGAGCGCGTGCGTGGCGCGCTCGAGACCGTAGGGCACGAGACCGTGCTCTCCCAGGAGGAGGTCATCGAGCATCAGCACCTCCTCCGAGTGCGCCGACCCGTAGTACCCGGGGTCCGTCGAGCGGACCATCAGGTTGCCGGCCAGCCCCATGTCCTGCTGCACGTCCTCCCGGTGGTGCGGGTGGTACCAGTACAACCCGGGATCGGGGAACCGCACCTCGTACCGGAACGTCTCGCCCGGCGCGACGGGATCCTGGGTGACGCCCGGTACCCCATCGAAGCGGTTGTCGAGCCGGAGCCCGTGCCAGTGGATCGCGCTCGGCCAATCGATCGAGTTCGTGAAGTCGATCGTGACCGTCGCATCCTCGGATACCCAGAGGAGCGGACCGGGGATCTGCCCGTTGAACCCGTACCCGAAAAGCTCGCGGTCCCCGATCCGACGTCGCACGTAGACGGCCTCGAGCGCCAGCGTGTCGCCGTCGGCCAGCCGCACGAGCTCGCGCGGGCGCGCGTCGACGACCC
Source organism: Gemmatimonadota bacterium (assembly GCA_022360695.1). Classification (GTDB taxonomy): domain Bacteria; phylum Gemmatimonadota; class Gemmatimonadetes; order Palauibacterales; family Palauibacteraceae; genus Palauibacter. Next base: position 2,600 of record JAKSCH010000079.1, on the reverse strand, counting down.
GTCCCGTCCAGCCCGATCCCGGTCGCCACGCGGTGACCCCCGGTCGCAGCTCCATCATGCTCGGCAGCATCATGACCCCATCGGGCATCGGAACGCCGCGCCATGGATCGTCCTCCCGCTCCCCCGCCCCCTCGGCGTGGTCGTGCCCCGACGATCCCTCGGGGGACGCGCCGAGCGCGAACTCGAGGAAGTCGGCGGGGATCATCCGGGTGGACGGCGACTGCGCGCGGAGCATGAACGGGCCCGCCGGCTCGGTCGCTTCGGGCCCGGACTCCGCAGTCACGAGCAACAGGAACTTGTTGAACGAGACGACGCCGAGCGTCGCGGAACCCGAGCGCGGGACATCGGCGCGGCGCTCGACGCGAGAGAGCGAAGGGGTCGCCACCCAGGCCACGTAGCGGTCGTAGGGCCCCAGCGACTCGGGTGACGGCAGCCCATCCGCCCGCAACACGATGTCGTATCGAAGACGACCATCGGGCTCGGCGGAGACGCTGAAGGGGCCGGCGGGCCGGCGCAGCTCGGCGTGGCCCGTCGCGCCCGCGGCCCGAGGGCTCGGGACCAGCATCATGCAGTAGAGATCGGGGTGGACGTCGGTGGACGCGGCACTCGCCACGCACGGGTCCGCCGCCTGAGTCGAGCCGCGGGTCTCTCCGCCGGCGTGCGGAAGGAGCGCCAGCCCGACCGCGGCCGCGGGGAGCGCGGCGACGCGGGCCGAACATCCGACCACGGAGCGTCGCGACGACGATCGGGCTCTCACGATGTCGCTCCCGCATCGAGGCGCGCGTGGATCCAACGAAGCACGTCGCCCGGTACGCTCGCGTGGTCCGGGTCGTTGTGCGGTTCATGAAGGGCGCTCTCGTACACGATGAGCTCCGCGTCGCCGCTCACGGCGTCGGCGAGCCACCGACTGCCGCTCGCTTCCGACAGGGGATCGCACCCACCATGCAGAATCAGCATCGGGTCGCGGATGCGCGCCGCGTCGCGCTTGACGGCTTCGATCGCCCCGAGCGCCTCGGTCCCCCACCGAACCGTGGCGCGACGCACCAGCATCGGATCTTCGTCGTACTCCGTCGCGACGTCCACGTCGTGCGAGACGTCCGCTCCGCGGATGCCCAGCGCCAGCGAGACCCGGGGCGTCAAACGCGAAAGCGCACGCGCGATCGCCACGAGCGCGGGTTTGGCCAGACCGGTCGGCCGAATGCCGGCGGCGCTGACGATCCGACCCTTCAGCCCGGGAAGCGACCGATCCGGGTCGAGCGCGAGCGTGAGACAGATGAGGGCGCCCATGCTGTGACCGTACGCGAACAGCGGTCCGGAGTTTCCCGTCTCGGCGAGCACCTCGACGACATCGGCGTGATAGCGGTCCCACCGATCCACGTGCGCCCGAGGTCCACCGGAAACGCCGTGCCCCCGGTGATCGAACCCGAGGCACTCGATACCGGCCGCCGTCAGCGACTCGACCAGACGGGCGTAGCGCTCGATGTATTCGCCGACCCCGTGGATGAGGAGCAACGTGGCGCGGCGTTCGTCGAGCGGCCGCCACCGCCGCCACGCCAACTCCACACCGTCCGTTGCGGTCAGACGACCGCGCTCCATCGAAACGACGGGGGGCGCCGCGCTACGCCGACCCTTCCTCCTCGTCTTCCGGGACCCGATCGGCCAGCCGGCCATCGATGACGAGCAGCGCACTCGCGGATCCGCCGGCCAGCTCGAGCTGATCGACGATCTCTCCGGCGTTCTTCTCTTCTTCCACCTGCTCCGACACGAACCACTGCATGAGCACCTGTGCCGGGTAGTCGTTCTGCTCGACCGCGAGCGCGTAGAGATCGTTGATCGACGCCGTGACTTTCTGCTCGTGACCCAGGGCGGCCTTCATGACCTCGAGCGGCGTCTCGAAATCGAGCTGCGGAGCGTCGATCGGGCCGAGCTCGACGTCGCCTCCGCGATCGATGAGGAAGTCCACGAGCCTCATCGCGTGCGCGACCTCCTCCTGCGCCTGGAGCCGCATCCAGTGCCCGAATCCGGACAGGCTCTTCGACTCGAAGTACGTCATCATGCCGAGATAAAGATAGGCGGCGTAGAACTCGTGCTTGATCTGCTGGTTGATGGCGTCTCGGACTTCTGGGCTGACCATGGATCCCTTCGTTCTCTTCGACGAATGCACGACGAGTCGATCCGACGCCGAGCGTCGGGTCGCTCGTGGGGAGCACATCATGCCTCCGACGCAGGGACACGGCAAACCGAGCGCCGAGGTTCGAAAGACGGCGTCGCCTCGTAGCTTGCGTCGTTCCCGCCCCGCGAAACCGCTCCGCGATCGAATGCGTAGATTGCGTGCCGCCTCGCGTGGCGTTCTGAACCCAGACCAAGCACCAGGAGAGTCATGATGAAGGCCAGGTTCGTGATGCTCGCCCTCGCGCTGGGGGCCTGCGCCGGCGCCCCGGGGCCCGGTGACCCCGGGTACGAATACAACCTGAACGGGACCTACGCCGGTGAGGTGGCGGCGGACGATGGGAGTGCGTTCGCCGGCGTGTTCGAGTTCCAGACCCTCCCGGGCGGTGAGATCACCGGGACGATGGCGCTGACCGACCCCCTGGTCATCG
>JAKSCH010000416.1 GCA_022360695.1 Gemmatimonadota bacterium | reverse complement strand
GCGATTCCGCCCGACGAGGCGTGGGCGAACGACCACGGCAAGTTCTAGAACACGGCGGGGCCTCTCAACGCGTCGTCGCCGGATCACCTGCGCCAGGCACAGCCTTTGCGAGCGGTACATTGACCGTCTATGCTAATATATTAGCATAGACATCGCCATGGCGCGGGCGGTGGGGGCGAGGCCATCGCGGACACTCGTTCACTCCCAACCTTCCCGGCAGGGCGACCATCTACGAGTCGGACCCATGGCGCTCGCACGCCTGTCAATCGGAGTGATCATCGATGGGAACCGCACACCACGCTCACGGTCTCGTGCGCGACGTTCGCCAAGCGTTTCGAGCCATCAAGAGGGAGCCTCGGTTCTACGGCCTGGCCATGGCCATAGTGGGTGTGGGAGTCGGCGCGTGCACCGCCGTGTTCAGCGTGCTCAATCCCTTGATGCTGACGCCGCTTCCGTTCGAGGAGCCGGAAGCCTTGGTTTGGATCGCCAACAGCGGCGACCCCAGCGGAGGGATGTCGGCGGTCACGTCACGAAGCTCGAACCTCCGCGACTTCCGCGACCTCAACCGATCCTTCACCGCGATCGCGGGCTACAACGCGTTCTTCACCCAGGGGAGCTATAACCTCACCGGCGACGGGCAGCCCGAGAAGCTGGTCGGCGTCGATGTCACGCAGGACTTCCTCGATGTCCTGGGGGTGCGACCCCTCCACGGGCGCAACTTCGTGACCGAGGAAGCCGCCTGGGGTGGCCGGCCGGCCGTGATCCTCTCGCACGCGTTCTGGACCCGTCGATACGCGGCCGACGCGAGCATCGTGGGTACCTCGATCGACCTCAACAACGAGCCGACCCACGTCGCGGGCGTACTACCCCCGACGTTCGATTTCGCATCGATCTTCGTACCGGGCACGCGCGTGGACTTTCTGCTCCCGTGGCCCGTCGCGGACGAGACCGACCGGTTCGGGAACACCCTCTCCATGATCGGACGCTTGCGTCCCGGCCTCTCTGCCGGGCAGGCGCAGGCCGATCTGGACGCCGTGGTCGCGAGACTGCAGGAGGCGCAGCCGGAGCGCTGGGGGCTCGGAGCGCGCGTGACGCCCCTTCCCGCGAAGGTATCGGGGCCCCACCGGTCCGGAATGTTGCTCCTCGCCGCTGCGGCGGGGACCGTGATGCTGATCGTATCGCTGAACCTCTCGATTCTGTTGCTCGCGAAGGGGAGCGCCCGCTTGAAGGAGATGGCGCTCCGTAGTGGACTCGGGGCGAGCCGCGCGCGTCTTCTGCGCAAGCTGATCGTCGAGAGCGTCGTCCTCACGCTCGGTGGGTCCGTCCTCGGAGTGGCGATCGCGTACGGTGCGACGCGACTCGTGGCTGAGAACAACAGCCTGAGCATCCCCTTGCTGAGCACCGCCTCGGTCGACGGCGCCGCGCTGCTCTTCACCCTCGGTCTGACCGTCGCCGTCGGCGTCCTCGTCGGCATCGTACCCGCGCTTCAGGCGACCGGCGCGTCCGGAAGCGCGGCCCTCGGCCGTTCCGATCGTGGCTCGAGCGCCGGCCGACAGCGCGCGCGGCTCCGCGAGGCGCTGGTCGTATCGGAGGTCGCGATGACCGCCGTCTTGCTCGTGCTCGGGGGACTGTTCCTGACGAGCTTCCGAAACGTGCTCGATGTCGAGCTCGGATTCGAACCGACCCAAGCCGTGGGCTGGACGCTCAGTCCCAGCCGCGAGTTTGCATCGGACGAAGAGGCGAACGCGTTCATTCGAGAGCTCGCCGACCGGATGGAGGCGATCCCGGGCGTCGAGGAGGTGGGGCTGATCGATGCCCTGCCGCTCGAGCGGAATCGGCAATGGGGGACGATACGGGCGCCCGACGCCGTGTACGAGGACGAGGAAGAGCTGCAGGGAGCCTTCCCGCATCTGGTGGATGACGGGTACCTCGCGGCGATGCAGATCCCACTGCTCGCGGGACGCCGTTTCACGATGTCGGATACACCGGACGGTCCGCCCGTCGTCATCCTCAACGAATCCGCCGCGGCCGCGGTGTTCCAGGGGCGGGATCCGATCGGCAGGACGGCCCTGATCATCGGCAGGGAGTGGGAGGTCGTCGGGGTCGTCGCCGATGTCCGTCACCAATCGCTCGAGCAGGGCTCCGGTTGGGAGATGTATTTCCCCCTGACGCAGGTGTGGGACTCGCAGACCGTGGACATGGTGGTGCGGTCGACCTTGCCGCTCGAATCGCTCGTACCGGCGGTAACCGCCGAGCTCCGCGCCATGGACCCGGGGATGCCGACCCGCGAGTTCCAGTCGCTGGAGGATCGGGTCGATCGCTCCGTGTCTCCCCGGCGCTTCGTCCTTCTCCTGCTTACGGGATTCGGCGGCCTCGCGCTCTTCCTCGCGGCCATCGGAATCTACGGCGTGCTGTCGTACACGGTGAACGAGCGGATCCCGGAGATCGGGATTCGCATGGCGCTCGGTGAGTCCGGCGTCGCGGTCCGACGTCGGGTCGTGGGAAAGACGCTGGGACTGGCCGGGCTCGGCGTCGTGATCGGAAGCTTGCTCTCGTTCGTGAGCACGCGATCGGTCGGATCCCTGCTCTACGGAGTGGCCCCGACCGACCCGATCGCCTTCATCGCGATGATGGTCCTCCTGCTGACCATCGCGGGGTTGGCCGGGTACCTGCCGGCTCGCCGCGCATCGAGGGTCGATCCCATGACGGCGTTCCGCTCGACCTGATCGGGGGTGACGCACCCGGGCGCTCGACTCGACGTCGCGGATCCGCGAGCCGAGATCGTCCATGTCCAGCGCACCGACGAGGTGCGGCATCGAGAAGTTCAGCGCCGCTGGATCCCTTGATCGCTCCAGGCGAGATTGCCGCGATCGAGGTGTACCCGAGCGCCGCATCGCGCCCCGCCGAATACGGTGGATCGACGGGTGGGTGCGACGCCGTGGCGATCTGGAGCAAATGAGGAGGCGAGTGCGGAATCCGAGCAAAAGACGCGCGTGCGTGCTCCCCGGCGTCATCCTGGCGCTGGGCGCTCAGGGCTGCGCAACGCCGCGGGAAGACGGCGTCTCCGACGCGAACCGGGACGCGCCGCGTACGCCGCACGAGGCCTATGCGGCGGCGCTCGAAGACGCCGGCCTCGCCGGGTCGTCGATCGTCGAGACCTGGCGGACGGCGGCGGCGGAGGCGCTCGGAACCGCGACACGGATCGATCCGCCGTTTCGCGAGATCGCCTTCTATCCGGGTGAGGAGCCCACGGCCAGCGCCTACGAGGTGTCGGTGGAGCGCGGGCAGGCGATCCAGGCGAGCCTCGATCTGGAGCCCGCGTCGGACGCGAGAGTCTTCCTCGACATCTACCGACGCGAGCCGGATGGATCGCTCGAACCGATGGCGAGCGCCAGCGACTCCACGACCGCGATCGAGTTCGAGCCGCTGCGGGCGGGCACGTTCGTGATTCGGGTGCAACCGGAGGTCCTTCGAACCGTACGCGTGACGCTCACGGTACTGCGGGCGGCCACGCTCGCCTTTCCGGTGCAGGGGAGGGGGCGGCCGGACATCGGAAGCCGCTTCGGGGCGCCCCGCGATGGGGGTCGTCGCAGCCACCACGGGGTCGACATCTTCGCGGCTCGCGGGACGCCGGTGGTGGCCGTGGCGGATGGCCGCGTGTCGCGAGTGGAGGAAACGCGCTTGGGCGGTCGGGTGGTCTGGCTGCGCGACGAGACCCGGAGACACTCGTACTACTACGCGCATCTGGATCGACAGTTGGTCGAGCGGGGGCAGCGGGTCCGCGCCGGTGATACGCTCGGGCTCGTCGGCAACACGGGGAACGCGCGGACGACGCCCCCGCACCTCCACTTCGGGATCTACGCCCGTCGCGAAGGGCCCGTGGACCCGTTCGCGTTCGTCGTCCGGCCGCCTACGCGTCCGCCGGGCGTAGTCGCGGACTCGTCGGCGCTGGGCGAGTGGCTGCGTCTGCGGGTCGCGAGCGTCGTGCTCGACGGGACCGACGCGCGCTCCGAGCTCCCGCGTCACACGGTGGCTCGCGTCCTCGCGGCGCATGGTCGGCGACATCGGCTTCAGCTCCCGGACGGCCGACGCGTGGAGGTCGCCGACGCGCGCTTCGAGCGCATGGATGAACCGATCGGAGACCTCGTGCTCGACGCGGCACGACCGCTTCTGCACAGCCCGGCGATGGGCGCGCTGGCGACCGGCGAGATCGACGGCTCGTCGGAGCTCCCCGTCGTCGGCCGCTTCGGTGACTATCGGCTCGTTCGTCCATCGAGCGGCGCGTCCGGCTGGGTAGCGGCCGGGTTCTGATTCTCCGACTCCCGGCCCGCGCCGCGGATGCCGGATCGGGCATAGGCTTTGCGAACCGACCCAGCCGAAGATCCAGCCAGGGTTCATCGGCGTTTGCGCGCCCTCGCTCGCTCGGGGACGGCGTGGTCCGGGACCTCGGGTGACGTACGGCTTCGCCTCTTGTGGCGATGGCGCCACAGATCCGGGCCGGCTCCCCCCGACCACCCGCTCGCGACGGACGAGCCCGTCCGATCGCGTGGATGAGGGGACCATCGAAACGAAGAGCAGGGAGTTGATGACCGAGAGTCAGGGACAGGCGCGCAGCTACGCCCCGCTCAACGTCGGTGACCACGTCGTAGTCATGGGCGGTGGCCCCGCCGGCCTGACGGCGGCGTACCAGCTCGTTCGCGAAGGGGCACGGGTCACCGTGCTCGAAGCCACCGACACGGTCGGCGGCATCTCGCAAACTGCTCGATACAAGGGGTTCCGCTTCGATATCGGCGGACACCGGTTCTTCACGAAGCTGGAACCGGTTCAAGCGATGTGGGATGAGGTCCTGGGGGATGAGTTCCTCACGGTACCTCGCCTCTCGCGGATCTACTACGACGGGAAGTTCTTCGACTACCCGCTCAAGCCGATGAACGCGCTGTTCGGTTTGGGGCCGTTCCAGGCTCTCGCCATCCTCGCGAGCTACATCAAGGCGCACCTCAAGCCGAGTCCCGTCGAAGAGAATTTCGAGCAGTGGGTTTCGAACCGGTTCGGAAAGAAGCTCTACGAGACGTTCTTCAAGACGTACACGGAGAAGGTGTGGGGCATCCCCTGTACGGAGATCCGGGCGGAATGGGCGGCCCAGCGCATCAAGGGGCTCTCCTTGGGGAGGGCGATCCTATCGGCGTCGTCGCTCAACCGACGACCGACGAAGATCAAGACGTTGATCAACGAGTTCCGCTATCCGCGTCTCGGCCCTGGGCAGATGTGGGAGCTGACCCGAGATGCGATCGAGTCGGCGGGTGGGGACGTGCTGATGCGCCACCGTGTGATCGAGGTCGAAGTCGAGGCGGGAAGAGCGACCGCGGTGGTGGCCGAGGGACCGGCGGGTCGAGTACGAATCGAGGCGGATCACGTCATCTCGTCGCTCGACGTCCGTGAGCTCGTGCGCTGTCTGCAACCCGCGCCGCCTTCGAAGATCGTCGATGCGGGCGAGCGTCTTCGGTACCGGGACTTTCTGGTCGTGGCGCTCATCATGGATGAGAAGGACGTGTTTCCCGACAACTGGATCTACATCCACTCACCCGGCGTGAAGGTCGGGCGGATCCAGAATTTCGGGAACTGGAGTCCTCACTTGCTCGGTGATCCCGACAAGTCCTGTGTGGGGCTCGAGTATTTCTGTTTCGAGGGCGATGGGCTCTGGAGTAGCAGCGACGACGAGCTCGTCGCTCTCGCCACGAAGGAGCTCGCCGACCTCGGTTTGGCCCGCGCTTCGTCGGTCGAGGACGCCGCAGTGGTTCGAATGCCGAAGGCCTACCCGATCTACGACGGCGAGTATAGCGAACACCTCGAGGCCATCCGCTCCTACATCGATCCGATCGACAACCTCCACCCGGTGGGCAGAAACGGCCTGCACAAATACAACAATCAAGACCATTCGATGCTGACATCGATGATGACGGTTTGGAACATGCTCGGTGCCAGATACGACATCTGGTCAGTGAACACGGACTTCGAGTACCACGAGGAGCAGCGCTTCGAGCGTCCGATCGCGGCACCTTCCGAGCTGGTGGCAGCCCAGGCCTGAGGGGATGGGCATCGCGAGCGGCAGCGCCCGAGAGGGGGGACGATGACGAGTCGACCTCTTCGCTTCGCGATGCTGACGACCTTCTACCCACCGTACAACTTCGGCGGCGACGGAATCGGCATCCGGCGTCTCGCGCGTGCATTGGCCGGACGCGGTCACGAGGTGACCGTGATCCATGACGTCGACGCATTCGATCTGCTGCACGACGGGGCGGAGCCGGAGCCGCAGTCCGAGCCGGAAGGGGTGAAGGTCGTTCCGTTGCGAAGCGGCGCGGTCGAAGGCGAGCCGATGACCGTCTACGGCACCGGAGAACAGACGCGGTGCTCTCGCCACGTGAGCGATGTCGTGCGAGCGATCGAGCTGCTCATCTCGCGTCTGGCGGCGCTGGACGAGCCGGACGTGATGCATCGCCTGCCTCGACTCGACGCGTTCTACTTCCGACGTTCGGGCCAGCTCGAAGCCTGGGGGACGCCTGGCTTTCGGGCGCGGATGGGACTGCGGCGTGCCGCTCGTGCGGTGCGCGTACAGCTGACGGGAGCCGGCGCATGACCACCGCGTCGACGGGCGGTAGCCGAGCCGACGGTGACCGCACGGGTGCGTCGCAGCACCCGCGGATCTCGGTGATCGTCCCGGCACACCGCGGGGGTCCCGACCTCAGAGCATCGCTTACCGCGCTGCTGGCTTCGGACCTGGATCGCTCGCTCTGGGAGCTCGTGGTCGCGGTCGACGGCGATACCATGGACATGGGGGCCGACGATGCGGCCGTGATCGCCATGGAATACGCCGACGTCGTCATCCGCCTGCCCGGGAAGCCCCGCGGTCCGTCCTACGTGCGAAATCGGGCATCCGAGGTGGCGCGTGGCGACATCCTGGTCTTCGTCGATTCCGATGTATGCGTCCACGAGGACACCCTTCGTCGGTTTCTGGAGCGCTTCGATGCCGAGCACGATGTCGCCGCGATCTTCGGAGCGTACGATGACGCGCCCAGGGCGGATGGCATCGTGTCCAAGTATCGAAACCTGCTCCACCACTACGTGCACGTTTCCAACAGCGGGCCCGCGGAGACCTTCTGGGCGGGCTGCGGGGCGATCCGTTACGAAGCGTTCTATCGGGTCGGCGGGTACGACGAGTGGCACTTCTCGAGCCCGCAGATCGAGGACATCGAGCTCGGTCGGCGACTACGTCGAAACGGCTATCGGATCGAGCTCGACGGCTCGATCCAAGCGTGCCACTTGAAGCACTGGACGTTCGGGTCGGCGCTCATGACCGATCTCAAGAGCCGCGGTGTCCCCTGGATGCGGCTTCTGCTGCACGAGGGCCCCAGCGCGGCCGGGTCCACGCTCAACATCAGCGGACGAAACCGACTCTGCGTCGCGCTGACGGCCGTCATGTTCGGCATATTGCCGGCGATCGCCGTGTTCCGGACGCTGTGGCCGCTCGCGATCGCCGGGCTCTGTCTGCTCGTCATCGCGCTCTTGAACGTCGGATTCCTCCGACTGGTGTACAGGAGCGCAGGGCCGATGGCGGCGTGGATGTCCGTCCCCCTGCTGGTGATGCTCTATCTGGCCAGTGGATTGTCCGCGATCTCGGGCTGGCTCGCGTATTCGATGGTGGGGGCGCCGCTCCCGCCCGCGGATGTGTTGGCCTTTCGAGAGATCGGCATCGAGACGTGGCCTCCGGTCCCGCGGAAGCCGAGGGAGAGCGTGTGGTACGACCACGGTCTTTGAGCCCGGACCCTCTTCGGTTTCGCGAACGCGACCGTCCTTGCGGAGCCGGCCGGGTCGTCGGCACCTTCTAAGATCGCATGATCGACTGACGTTTACCGGACCCCGTCTCGCCCGAGGGTAGGGTCCGAATCTGAGGAGAAGCATGTACATCGGACCCGAGACCTTGATGCCGTTCGCGTCGATTCTCGCCGCGATCACCGGCTTTCTGATGCTCTTCTGGCGGAGGACCGTCGGTATCGCAAAGGCGATCGGGCGCGTGTTCTCTCGGCCATCCGCAAACGCCCCCCGGGACGGGTAGCAGATCTCCCTTACCGTCCCGCGCGGGCCCCTCGTGCCGACGGGGCGAGCGGACGGCTTCGATCCGGGACCCACATCACGCCCATCGGACCCCGAACGCTACGAGTAGAACGCGAGACACGCGTCCACGACCGCGCGCTGCTGTTCCTCGGTGATCTCGGGATAGAGCGGAAGCGCCAAGGTCTCTCGCGCGGCACGCTCGGCGATGGGCAGATCGCCTTCTCCGTATCCGAGCTCCTGGAAACACGCTTGCAGGTGGAGCGGGATCGGGTAGTAGACGGCGCTGCCGATGCTGCAGCGTCCGAGATGCTCCCGAAGCTCGTCGCGACGGTCCGCACGGATGACGAACAACGAGTACGTGTGGCCTCGGACGTCGCCCGGTAACGCGATCGGAACGTCGTTCGCTCGTTCCGCGAAAAGAGCGCGGTATCGGGCCGCGGCCTTCGCTCGCCCCGCCAGCGAGCGGTCGAGGTGCGCGAGCTTGACCCGGAGCAGCGCCGCTTGCAACGCGTCCAATCGAAAGTTTCCACCGACGACCTCGTGCACGTACTCGGGCCGTGCTCCGTGACCGCGAAGCAGACGGACCTGGTCCGCGAACCGGTCATCGTCGCTGACGACCATCCCGCCATCACCGAGCGCGCCCAAGCTCTTGCTGGGGTAGAACGAGAAGCACGTCGCGACGCCGAACGAGCCGACGGCTCGCCCGTCCGGCGTCGCGGCGCCGATCGCTTGAGCCGCGTCCTCGATCACGGGAACGCCGCGCGCGCTCGCGGCGAGCAGGATCTCGTCCAGCGAGGCACAGCGTCCGAACAGGTGGACGGGAACGATGGCCTTGGTCCGTGACCCGATGGCCGCGACCGTCGCCGCCTGATCGAGGTTGAAGCTCTCCGGGTCGATGTCGACGAACACGGGCGTCGCGCCCAACCGGTGAATGGCGCCCGCAGTGGCGAAGAACGTGTACGTCGTGGTGACGACCTCGTCGCCCGGCCCGATGCCGAGCGCCATGAGCGCGACGATCAAGGCATCGCTCCCGGAGGAGACGCCGACCCCGTGACGCACCTCGCAGCGCGCGGCGATCTCGCGCTCGAGCGCTTCGACCTCCGGTCCGAGTATGTACCGTTCGTCGCCCATCACGCGGCGAACCGCGTCGAGAAGCTCGACCCGAAGCGACGCGTGGTGCGCCGCGAGATCGAGCAGCGGCACCTTCACGACACGCGCCCGGCCGTCTTGGATCCTGCTGCGTTCAACGGGTTCGCTCCTTCGGTTTGGTGTCGAAGCGACTCGCGCCGAATCGACGTCCAGGCGCGCCGAGGGTCAACGGTGTAGCGGGGTCGGCCGTTGGCGTGAACGCGAGGGCAGACCTTGCCGTGGCTCCGCCGATCGCCCCTTGTCGTGTGCATGGGCTCGACCTGGCTTCAGACCACACGAACGGTTCTCCCCCACCTGGCGAAGCTGGTTCGCGAGATGCGGCCCACGGCGCACCTGTCTTCCGTCGTGGAGCTCGACGCGGAGTCGTTGATCGAGAAGGGGGTGCGAGCGGTCCTGTGGGATGTGGATGGGACCCTCATGTCTCACCACGCGTCGGCGCTGCCGAGACCATTGGAGACGGCGGTCCGCGCGCTGCTCGCCGACTCGCGGTTTCGACACGCCATCGTGTCGAACTGTCAGGAGCCGCGCCTCGAGCAGCTCGGAGAGATCTTTCCGGACGTCCCCGTCCTCCTGGGCTACCGTAGCGAGGAAGGCGCCCGCTTTCGCGTTCGCCGCGGCCGAGAGGACACGTGGCGCGAAGGGGCCGCGGACGCGTGGTCGCCGGCGACGCCGGGTCTTCCGATCCGCAAGCCGAGCGCGGCCCTCCTGAGGGCGGCCATGGCGGAGCTGGGCGTGGAAGACACGGGCGAAGTCTTGATGGTCGGCGATCAATATCTGACCGACATCGCCTCGGCCAATCTCGCCGGCGTGCGTTCGATCAAGGTGCCGACGTTGGAGCGCGCGAGCTTCCCGATACCGGTCCGGGTCGCACAGGCGCTCGAGAACGTCCTGTATCGGCTGAGGCACGGTCGGCCTCGTCTCGGGTGGGGGGCGGAGTCGTGAACGAGGAGCCCCGAACCGCTCCCCTGATCGACTGGCTTCTCGCGCACGACCTCCTTCGCGGACCCTTCGCCTTCTCGGACTACTGGTCGAACGTGCTCGATCTCCGGCTCGGGAACGAGCCGGTCGACAGTCCTTGGGTCGACCGGACGCTGTTTCGCGTCGCGCTCGATCGTCCGGATCTCGAGCTGCCGCGGCGTCGGTTCTACTTCCTCATGTACCTCGTGGGCCCGCTGCTGCTCCCGTTTCGTCGACTCCGACGGTTGGGTCGGTATCGCGTGCGATTCCGTCGCGAGATCGGCGACTCCGTGATGCGCGCGCTCGAGCCCTTTCGACTGTCGCTCGAGATGGAGGGGCCGGGTCGAGTCACCGCCCGCGCGGGCGGGGCCGATGGCGAGGTGCTCGGGCGGGACCTGCTCGATCCGCGGGTCGTGGCCGGGTTCACGAGTTTGTTTCTCGCGACGTACAAGCTCGCCATCGCGTCGCTGATCTCGATTCTCCTGGTCGCGATCGCCGGGCCGTGGCTGATCACCACCGGTCGTTTGGATGCGGTCATCGATGCGTGGATCCCGATCGGTTTTCCTCTCGTCGCGCTCGTCCTCGCGCTCCTGCTACGCGACTGGGTGACCGGTCTGCTCGGCGCGTTGCCGATCGTGTTCGGGCGCTTTCTGGTCGGCGTGCTCGGCGACAACGGCGGTTGGCTTCCGTTCGCGGCGGCCCTCGTCGGGCTCTACGCCCTGTACATCGTCGTCGATTGGCTCTTCGTGCCTCGTCCGGTCCCGCCCGCGCTCATGCTGTATCGATCCGGAGCCGACGGTCAGGGGTACGGAGGGCCCGAGGATGCCCCGTACTGGCTCGAGGGCGACGCGTATTGGGTGTGGCGATACCTCATGTTGTCACCGGCCGAGCTGAACAAGTTCTGGGAGCGCGACTGGGAGCGGATCGAGATCTGGATCCGCGCCGACGGACCGACCGCCGGCCAGCTCGAATGGGTCGTCACGGACGCGCACTACCGTGAGCTGTGGATCCCGCTCGAGAATCTCGGGGCGGCGGACCGCATCGGTCGCCAACGCGAGCGGGCGGCGACGCACGCTCGATCCGCGGATCCCGGGCTGTGGCTGGTCGAGGTCGACGCGCACCCCGTGTTCCACTCGCCGTACGTCCGGACCGTGACGTTCATCCCCGAACGGGACGAGGTTCACGTGCAAAGCCTGGGACATCTGATGAGCGCCTTGTTCGCGCGTCGCAGGCGGGATGACCCCGACGACTACATCCCCGCCCTGGATCGATTGCGCATCGACACCGGGCGCGAGATCCTCGGAGACCTCCCGGAAGTCATCGCGCATCTGACGGCGCGCGTGATGTTGGCCTCTCCCTGGCGGTATTGGCGGTATCCGCTCGGGGCTCAGCGGCGGCGGGAGCGACGGTTGTACGACGCACAGCCGGACGAAGGACCTCCACCCGCTTCGGACCCGCGGATGCAGATCAAGGCATGACATACCGAAACCTCGACGCGCGGCTCATCCGCGCGCTTCAGCGCGACGCGCGCCGCTCGCTCCGGAGTTTGGCCGAGGAGCTCGACGTCTCCCCGAGCACCGTGGGGCACCGACTGACCGACCTCGTCGAGCGCGGCGTCGTACGCGGCTTCAAGCCGGATCTCGACTACGCCAAGCTCGGTCTCGGCTTGGTCGCGATCACGAAGATCAAAGCCCGCGGCGACGCGCTGCCGGCTATCGTCGACGAGCTGCGACAAGACCCCCGGCTCACGCACGTGTACGAGATCACGGGCGACTTCGACATCCTCGTCATCGGTCGGTTTCGCGACGAAGCGGAGATGAACGGCGAGATCAAGCGCATGCTGAGCTTGTCGGGTATCGAGGGCACCAACACGTCGATCGTGCTGTCGACGGCGAAGGAAGGCGCCGACCTAGACGTGGACGCCGGTCTCGCCGACGCATGACGGCCTCGACCGCCCGTCGGATCGAGGCGATCGAACGTCTGGAAGCGGACGTCGTCGCGTGTCGCCTGTGCCCGAGGCTCGTCGAGTGGCGCGAGCGCGTGGCGAGGGAAAAGCGCGCCGCGTTTCGGGAGGAGACGTACTGGGGAAGACCCGTGCCGGGGTTCGGAGATCCGGACGCGCGTCTCTTGATCCTCGGTCTGGCGCCCGCCGCGCACGGGGCCAATCGAACCGGCCGGATGTTCACCGGTGATCGGTCGGGCGATTGGCTGTACCGCGCGCTGCACCGGGCGGGCTTCGCGTCACAGCCGAACGCCGTCGACCGCGATGATGGGCTCCGACTCAGGGACTGCTGGATCACCGCGACCGCGCGGTGCGCGCCGCCGGCGAACAAGCCGACCCCGGAGGAGCGAGACAACTGTCGGGACTACCTGGAGCGGGAGCTCGACCTGTTCGAAGACGCACGCGTGATCGTCACGTTGGGCGGGCTCGCGTTCTCGGCGCTCCTGCGGGTCCTTCGCGAGCGCGGCGTAGCGGTACCGCGTCCGGCCCCGAAGTTCGGGCACGGCGTCGAGCTCGAGCTCGAGGCGCGCACCGTGCTGTGCTCGTATCACCCGAGTCAGCAGAACACGTTCACCGGCACGCTCACGGAACCGATGTTCGATGCCGTCTGGCGTCGCGCCGCGGAGCTGCTCGGCGGCGCGGGCGCCTGAAGTCGTCGTCTCGGTCGGCGCGTGGCGGTCGCGTAGACGCCTGGCGTAGCGTCAGTTCTTGGGGTCGCGGCCTACATCGATCATTCGCTCGACGGCGCGAAGGGCGCGCACGCGGGTGTCCTCGGGAACGAGCACCTCGTGCTCCATGTTCCGGAGCGACGCCAGCGTGTTCTCGAGCGAGATCTTCTTCATGTGCGGACAGATCGTGCACGGCTTCACGAACTCGAGCTCGGGGTGTGCCTCCTGCACGTTGTCCGACATCGAGCACTCGGTCACCATGATCACGTGCTTCGACGTCGCCCGATCCAGATACCCGATCATCCCGGTCGTCGAGCCCACGAAGTCCGACTCGGCGCACACCTCGGGCGAGCACTCCGGGTGGGCGATGACTTCGATGCCCGGGAATTGAGCGCGATAGGCCCGGATCTCATCCACCGTGAACTGCTCGTGGACCATACAGCGGCCGTGCCACGCGATGACGTCGACATCGGTCTGCGCCGCCACGTTTCGCGCCAGGTACTCGTCGGGCAGGAAGATCACCCGGTCCGCGCCGAGCGATTCGACGACGGTCACGGCGTTCGCGGACGTGCAGCAGATGTCCGATTCCGCTTTGATCTCG
>JAKSCH010000333.1 GCA_022360695.1 Gemmatimonadota bacterium | reverse complement strand
CGGAGGAAGGTGGGGACGACGTCAAGTCCGCATGGCCCTTATGCCCAGGGCTACACACGTGCTACAATGGCTGGTACAAAGAGGCGCGAACTTGCGAGAGTGAGCTAATCTCAAAAAACCAGTCTCAGTTCGGATTGGAGTCTGCAACTCGACTCCATGAAGCCGGAATCGCTAGTAATCGTAGGTCAGCCATACTACGGTGAATACGTTCCCGGGCCTTGTACACACCGCCCGTCAAGCGATGGAAGCTGGGGGTACCCGAAGCCGGTGGCCTAACCTTCGGGAGGGAGCCGTCGAAGGTAAACTCAGTGACTGGCGCTAAGTCGTAACAAGGTAGCCGTAGGGGAACCTGCGGCTGGATCACCTCCTTTCTAGGGAGATGTTCTTTCCGGTGGATCTCGAGAGCATGCTCGCGAGATCAAGACGAAAGACACACCTGGACCACCCACGAGTCGCTCACCTTCTTGATAGATGAAACGCCCTCGTCCATTTCGATGTGCGGGGGCGTTTCGCGTGCCCGCAAGGTACGGACATTGCCCCTCGGGGCCTGCGCAGCAATGTTGGAGATCAGGGAGGATCCGCAGCCGAGACGTTCGGATCCGCAGCCAAGGTACGGGTTTATGAGCGGCAAGTGGCGATCATCGGACGATCCGTCACGAGGTCTGTTTTTCGAGGGAAGTCGTGACTTCGACGGAGCCCGTCGGGTCTCCGATCCTGACGAGACGGCTAAGCCTCGGTCTCGCGAAGAGATACGCGCTCCGAAGACCGAGGAGATCCGCGCATCCGAGCCGGGTCCGCCCGGGTCGGCCGATGAGGAGTGGGATGTCCTCATGGTGCCGCAGCGGCGCGACACCGGGCCTGGTGGCCTGTGGCGCACCGCCGGCGCCCTCGGAGCGGGGGGGCTCACCGCGTTGCTCGTCGCCTGGCTCGCCACGACGATCATCCGGGGGGCCGGCGACAGCGGTGCGAGGTTCGAGCAGCCCGTCGACGAGCGGGCCGCCGTAGCCGAAGCCACGCTCGAGACGGAGCCGTCGCTCGAGCGACGCACGCGTCCGGAAGGGTCGGATGCGGACGGCGCCTCGCCCGATCCGCCGGTCTCCGATGCCGATCTTTTGGCGTCCTCGACGCTCGATTCACCGCTCCCGGATCCGACCGGTGAAGCCCTCGCCGGTGGGTTGCCGCTCACCGATGCGTCCGAGGGCGGTCCGGAGTACGAAGCGGTCACGTCTCCCGATTGGCAGGGGCCGCTCCCCGTGATGGGCGAGGACGTCATCGCGGCTCCGGAACCGGCCGCGACGGCCCCCGGGCGCGTCGCGGACGCCGAGGCCGGTCGAGCGAGGGTCACCATACAAGTGTACGGGGACCGCGCGGCGCCCGACGATCGAGAAGACGAGCAGGACGACGATCCACCCGCGCGTGGAGGGGGCTCGAGCTCCTGATCGGCGAACCGTCGGAGGCGTCGGACTTCCGTTCCGGATTCGTCGCCCTCATCGGCCTCCCCAACGTGGGGAAGTCGACGCTCCTCAACGCGCTCGTCGGCGAACGGCTCAGCATCGTGACGCCGAAGGCGCAGACGACGCAGCGCAAGCTCCTCGGTATCTATTCCGACGATACCCACCAAGCCGTCTTCATCGACACGCCGGGGTTGGTCGAGCCGCGCTACACGCTCCATCGATCCATGCGGGAGGAGGCGCTCTCGGCGCTCGACGACGCCGATGTCGTCGTCGCCGTCGTCGACGCGGGCTTCCCACCCAGCGCCGAGTGGGCCCGGACGTTCCGATCCACGTTCGACCGCCCCGCCATCCTCTGTCTGAACAAATGCGATCGCCTCGATCCGGGATCGCTGGCGAAGCTCGAGCGGTCGCTCGAGCCGGACACCTGGGCGGGTGTGTTCCGGGTCGTCGCGACGCGCGACGAAGGCACGTCCGCCCTCCGCGAAGCGCTCGCCGCGCAGCTTCCGGTCTCGCCCCCGCTCTATCCCATCGACGAGCTCTCGAGCGCCCCGACCCGAGAGTTCGTGGCGGAGATGATCCGGGAGACCTGTCTCGAGGAGCTCGAAGACGAAGTCCCGTACGCGATCGCGGTCCAGATCGAACAGTTCAAGGAACGCACGGGATCCGAGCCGACGTTCATCGAGGCGATCCTGTTCGTCGAGCGGGACTCGCAGAAGGGCATCGTGATCGGAGCGGGCGGTCGAACCGTTCGCGAGATCGGGGCGCGGTCACGTGAGAAGATCGAGAGGTTCCTCGGCTCGGCGGTCTATCTCGAGCTCCGGGTCAAGGTTCTGGCCAACTGGCGCAAGAAAACGCGCCAACTTAGGGTGCTCGGATATCGTGTTCCGGCCGAGGAGACCTGATGCCGCTCGACGACAAACTGCTCGAGATCCTCGTGTGCCCGAAGTGCAAGGGTGAGCTCGAGTACAAGATCGCAGGCGAGGCGGAAGCGCTGTTGTGTCACGCCTGCCGCCTGCGCTACGAGATCGATGACGGGATCCCGATCATGTTGATCGACGAGGCGACGTCGTTCTAACCCCCTCCGATGGCTAAGCGACGCTCGGGCGGTCGACGACGACGGAGGAAGCCCGACCCTCGCGGTCGTCCGTCCCGATCCGGTACACGCCGTCGCGCCGGCGCGAGCCGGCCGTCCCCCCGACGGTCACCGGAACGAGCCCGCCGGGATCGCGAGATCGTGCGATACCTGCACGAGGAAGCGAGCGGCCCCCTCAAGCCGAAAGAGCTCGCCCGCGCGCTCGACGTCCCGCATGCCGACTACGCCGAGTTCCGTCGGGCGCTCGCGAGACTCGAGGGTCGCGGGAAGATCTATCGGGTGCGCGGCGGCAGGTTCGCGGCGCCGCGCGACCTCGGGCTCGTGATCGGGCGCCTCCAGACGATCGAGAGCGGGGCGGGCTTCGTGATACCCGATGAAGGCGACGAGGATGTGTTCGTGCGCGCCCGCGACCTGGGGACGGCGGTCGACGGCGATCGGGTGACCGTCCGGGTCGACCGACGTGAGCGACGGGGACCCCGAGGGAGCGTCATCGAGGTCCTCGAGCGTGCCCACCGCCGCGCGGTCGGCGTGTTTCGACGCGGGCGCGGCGTGTCGTGGCTCGAAGTCAGCGAGCCACGTCTCGGCGTCGATGTGTTCATCCCCGCCGCGGCGAGCGGAGAGGCGGCGGACGGCGACGTGGCCGTGGTGGAAATCACGGATTGGGACGGCGGGCCGAGCCCCGTGGGCGCCGTCGAGCGCGTGCTCGGGCGACCCGGCGATCCCGGCGTCGAAGTGCTCGCGATCCAGGTCGGGTACGGTCTCGCCGAGGCGCACCCGCCGGAGGTCGAGTCGCTCGCGGCGGAGCTGAACGAGCGAGGGATCCTCCCCGAGGATCTCGAGGGTCGGAAGGACTGTCGAGCGCAACGCGTGATCACGATCGATCCCGTCGACGCGCGCGACCACGACGATGCGCTTGCGGTCGAGCGGCTCCCGGACGGCGGGCTTCGCGTCGGTGTCCACATCGCCGACGTCTCGCACTACGTCCGCGAGGGGAGCGTGATCGACGCGGAAGCGTGGGAGCGGGGGACGAGCGTCTACCTCGTGGACCGCGTCATCCCCATGCTTCCGCACGCCCTGTCGAGCGATCTGTGCTCGCTCCGACCCGATGTCGACCGCCTGACCATGGTCGCCCATCTGGAGTTCGACGATTCCGGCGGAGTCGTTCGGACGACGCTCGGCCGCGCCGTGATCCGAAGCGCACACAAGCTCTCGTACGAGGAGGCCCAACGGATCCTCGATGGGGAATCGACGCCCGCCGCCGAGAAAGACCCCGAGCTGGGCGCGGACCTCAGGGCGCTCCTCGACGCGAGCAAGCGGTTCCGAGCGCGTCGCCGCGAGCGTGGGAGTCTCGACTTCGATCTGCCCGAGTCGCACGTCGTGCTCGACGACGAGGGAGCGCCGGTCGACGTGCGCCGCCGCGAGCGGCTCGAGGCCCACATGCTCGTCGAGGATCTCATGATCGCGGCGAACGAGGCGGTCGCGTCGTGGATCATCGAGCAGGGCGTGCCCGCGCTGTTTCGGATCCACGAGGAGCCCAACCCCGAGAAGCTCGAGGCGCTCCAGCTCCTGGCCGCGGAGTTCGACCTGTCGTTCCCGAAGCGCAACGCCCGCCCGCGCGATTATCAGCGGCTCCTCGATGCGGTGAAGGGGAGGGTCGAGGAGCCGCTCGTCTCGATACAGGTGCTCCGAAGCCTGGCCCGCGCGCGCTACGCCACGACCAACGACGGGCACTTCGGGCTGGCGTCGTCGGCGTATCTGCATTTCACATCCCCCATCCGGCGCTACCCGGATCTCGTGGTGCACCGGCAGTTGGGTCGCTGGCTCGATGAGCCCGCCTCGGCTCGTGACGTCAGCAAAGACTGGCTCGAGGCGACGGCCAAGCAGGCGTCGGCTCGTGAGGAGATGGCGGCGAAGGCCGAGCGGGATTCCATCGACCTCAAGAAGGTCGAGTTCATGGAGCGGCACCTCGGCGACGAGTTCGCGGCCACGATCAGCGGTGTCACCGGGTTCGGGCTGTTCATTCGACTCGACGCCTACGACATCGAGGGGCTCGTCCACGTGAGCGCGCTCGGCGACGACTACTTCGTCCACGACGAGCTCAAGCATCAGCTCAAGGGACGTAGAACCAAGCGAGCCTTTCGCTTGGGAGACCCCGTCGAGGTTCAAGTCGTCCGCGTGGACCGAGACGAGCGCAGGATCGATTTCGACCTGGTGACCTGACGCGACGCACCCCGACCCCGGGCCAGACCGCCGAGGCGTCGCAGACCGCGGGTTTGGGCCGGAGCCACGCGGCCAACCCGTCGCCGTCGGCCGGACGGCAGGGATCTTGCGCCTCGGGCTCGTAACGTCAACGTGGACGGGCGGTTGCAGGTGGTGGTGGATCTTGTCGTCGTCGATCGTGACCTGGACGTCACGGACAGAGGTTGCCACCGATATGCCCCCACGCCGTACCCCTCGTGCATCCGAACGCCCGATCCTGCTCTTCGATGGCCGCTCGATCGAGTCGATGCCACGCCGCAGCCGACGTCGTCGAGGATGGTGGAAGCTCCGGACGCTGAAGCCCGAGCCGCAAAGACCATCTAAGCGATTATACTACAAGAAGTTGGAATCGGGGATCTCACACGTGGAGTTGCTCCCGCCGGACTTCACCCGGATCGCGCCTCGCGCCGCTCTTCGGGAGCGTGGATATGCCCGTGCGTTGCGACGGGCTCGGATCCGCAGGGGCTTGGCGGTCGCCTGGGGCGCGGCGATCGGGGTGACGATGGCGCTCTGGCCCGAATCGGTCTCGGCGCCCGGCGAGGCGAGCACGTCGGCGATCGAGGTCGACGCCGCGCGGGTCGCCCCGGCGGACGAATCGGAGGACGGGACGTTGATCGCGGCTCCGATCGGTCCCGAGCCGGCCCAGACGGCCACCTCCGTCTCCTTCTGACCGGGCCGCGCGCCGACCGGCGGCGTGTCCCGTCGGACGGGGTCTCCTACGGTCGTTCTCCTGCGGCGCGCTCTTCGGTCTCGATCGCGGCGCGCGCCGCCTCCACCCGCTCTTTCACCCGGGCGACCGCGGCCTGATAGCGCGGCTCGTCCCGCAGGTCGTCGAAGATCGGGTCCGCCTCGAGGAGTCTCCACCAGTTGAACCCGAGCTCGGTCGCGCGTTCGAGCCAGTCGAGCGCTTCGTCGCGAGAGCCGCGGATCAGGTGGATCGCCGAGAGCCACCAGACGTTTACGGAGTTGTCCGCACCGTCCTCGAGCTGCTCGGTGTACTCCCGCTCCGCATCGGCGAGCAGCTCGAACGCCTCCGACGAAAGGCCGTCACGGCTCAACGCGAACGCGCGCAGGACCCGGGCATCGTGCACGTCCGCGACCGTCCCTCCGCTCGTGCCCTCGAGCGCCCGGGCCGACCATTCCGATCGTAGCTCGTCGTCGCGGGCGTAGTGGGCTCCGATGGCGGCCACGACGGCGACCCGAGCGTTGTCCCGACCGGAATCCTCCAGAAAGCCGAGGTAGGTCTCCAAACCGGCGGCCGCGTTCCCACGCCGCACGTCGTGCATGAGCGCGTGTCGGCGCAACTGGGGCGAGTCCGGCTCGAGCGCCATCGCCTCGTCGACCCACCGCTGGGCGATCTCCAACTCGCCGAGGGCCGAGTAGCCGCTGATGACGTTGCCCCGCGTGAACGTGCCGCTCGGGTCGATCCGGAACGAGCGCTTCCACCAACGCAGCGCCTCGGCCCAGTCCCCGCCCGTGAGGATGTTGGCGACACCCAGGTTGTTCGCCGCGGCCGCCTGATTCGGGTTGAGCTCGAACGCGCGCTCGTACCACTCGGCCGACTCGCCGTTGCGCCCTTCCATGCTGACCGCGAACCCGATGGTCTTGTATCCGTCCGCGAGCGTGGAGTCGATCTCGATGGCGCGGCGTCCGGCGACTTCGGCCGAGTCGACCCACTCGAATCCGTACCCGTAGAACTGCACGCGCTGAAGATACCCGTCGCCGAGACCGGCCCACGCGAGGGCGAACCCCGAGTCCTGGGCGATGGCCTCGCGGAAGAGGCGGATGGCCTCCTCGTTGTCCTCCTCGCGGAACCGATCGTACGCCTGACGCCCCTCGAGGTAGAAATCGAGCGCCGTCACGCTCTCGGTCGCGGGTCTCCTCACCGCGGCGACCTCGTTCGGATTCAACGTCGTCTCGAGCTGAGAAGCCACGCTGAGCGCGACATCGGACTGGAAGTCGAAGATCTCGTCGACGCGACCGTCGTATTGACTCGCCCACAGGTTCTTCTCGGTGCGCGGATCGATGAGCTGCGTGCTGATCCGGATCCGACCTCCGGCCCGTTGGACGCTGCCCTGGAGGATCGCTCCGGCCCCGACCTCGTCCGCGATCTCGGCCATGCTCTTGTCCGTGTCCCGGTAGCGGAGCATCGAGGCGCGCGAGAGCACCCGGAAGTCCCGGATCTTCGAGAGCTGCGTCAGGAGACTCTCGTGGACGCCATCGGCGAAGAACGCGTTCTCCGGATCGGGGCTCATGTTCGTGAACGGGAGCACGGCGATGGACTTGTCCCGCTCCTCGCCCTGCGGGATGAGCGCTCGCGACGGGTGGGCCTGCGCGGTGACGGGCGCAACGGCCGCGGGGCCGGCCCCGCCGAGGAACACCCAGCCCAACGCGACGAGCCCCCAGGCGGCGAGCGCCACCACGCCGCCACCGATCGCGTTGCGCCAGGTGAAGAGCTTTTGGCTCCCGGATGGCGCCGGCGCCGGTGCCGGAGCTACCTCGCCCACGTCGGCCAGCGATTGCGGCGGCGTCTCGAGCGACTTGGTGGACAGGCCTTCCTGCACGAACGCCGTGGCGAGCACGATCGGGAAACCGACGACGAGCAGGAAGAGCGCGAGCGAGGACGCCCAGTCGGGAAGCCCCAGCGCTCCGGCCATCGTGTCGACGACCTGGAGGACGACCCACGAGGCGCCGAGATAGATCCCGATCACCTGCCAGAGCGACCGGCGGTGGATCTCGTGGATGAGGTTCTTCATGTCGGAGACTCGTCCCCCCGGTCCGAGCCGGTGATTGGTCGCGCGAAACCTAGGCCGGGCGACGTCCTCGGACCAGAAATCGGCTCACCGCGGAGCCTGCGGCGGAGGTCGACTTCGGACGCGAAACGTAGTCTATTGTGGGCGATCGTTCTCCGATCGAAGTCCAATCCAGGTGTCGATTCTCACACCGACCCACCGATGACGGCGGCGCGGGCGTCCGCGACCGACGCCTCGGCGGACGATCGCGACGGGAGGGAGGGGCAGGAGCGATGGCGGAGCTCGCGAAACAGAAGGAAACCGCCGAGGCGCTGAGAGGTCGGCTCGACGAGTTACGGGGGTATCTTTGAGATCCCCGACAAGCTGAGCCGGATCGAGGAGCTCGAAGAGAAGATGGCCGCGCCCGATTTCTGGAACGACCAGGATCGGGCGAAAGAGGTCATCGGCGAGACCAACCGACTCAAGAGCTGGACGCAGCCCTGGTCCGCGCTCTCCGGCGAGCTCGACGACCTGCTCGAGATGGTGGCGCTCCTCGAAGAGGAGAGCGACCCGGATCTCGAGACCGAGCTGACGACGGGTCTCGCCCGCGCGGAGAAGGGCGTCGAGGATCTCGAGTTCAAGAACATGCTCCGGGGAGACGACGCGCACCGAAGCGCGATGGTCACGATCAACCCCGGCGCCGGCGGGACCGAGTCGCAGGACTGGGCCGAGATGCTGATGCGGATGTACACCCGCTGGGGTGAGCAACACGACTACGACGTCGACGTGATGGACGTGCTCACCGGGGAAGAAGCGGGGATCAAGTCCGCGACGTTGGAGATCGACGGCCAGTTCGCGTACGGCTACCTGTCCGCCGAGCGAGGCGTGCACCGGCTCGTCCGGATCTCGCCGTTCGACTCGCAGGGACGTCGTCACACCTCGTTCGCTTCGGTGTTCGTGTATCCGGTGGTCGACGAGGACATCGAGATCGACATCAACGAAGAGGATCTGCGAATCGACACCTACCGCGCTTCGGGTGCGGGCGGGCAGCACGTGAACAAGACGGACTCGGCGGTCCGCATCACGCATGAGCCCACCGGAATCGTCGTGTCGTGTCAGCAAGAGCGCAGCCAGCACAAGAACAAGTCGAAGGCGATGAAGATGCTCCAGGCCGCGCTGTATCAGAAGGCCGTCGAAGATCGAGAGGCGGAGCGCGCGGAGCTCGAAGGGACGAAGACGAAGATCGAGTGGGGACAGCAAATCCGTTCCTACGTCCTTCAACCCTACAAGATGGTGAAGGACCACCGGACGAACACCGAGATCGGCAACGTCGACGCGGTGCTCGACGGGCAGATCGACGAGTTCATCGAGGCGTATCTCCAAGAGGCGGGGAAGAGCCAGTGATCGATCGGGGCGAGACGTCGCCATGAACTGCCCGTCGTGCTCGAACGAGACCGCAGGTCTACGAGACGGCCTCTGTCTTCCATGTTGGTACGCGTCGGAGGATCGACCCAAGCCCGTCCGCGACCGCTTCGCGAAGCTGGCGGCGCTTCGAGAAGCCGGCGTCGAGCCGTATGCGTACGCGTTCGATCGCACGCACGTTCTGACGAGCGCCCTCGAGGCGTTCGAAGCGCTCGAGTCGGAGACCGCATCCGATGCGGAGCCGGGTGGCGTCGAGCTGACTTCCGTCGCCGTAGCGGGTCGAATCCTCTCGTATCGAGACTTGGGAGGGAGCGCGTTCGCGCACCTCGGCGATCGAAGCGGCCGTCTTCAGGTGCATCTCAAGAAGGACCTCGTGGGCGAGGATGGCGCTCGGCTGATGGATCTCCTGGATCTCGGCGACTGGATCGGGGTCGAGGGCCCGGTGTTCCGGACGCGCCGCGGAGAAGTGACGGTGCGCGCCGAAGCGGTGGAGCTCCTGGCGAAGACGCTGCGGCCGCTCCCGTTCGGCAAAGAGGAGGTGTCGGAAGGCGGCGAGCGGGTCGTCCACAGCGCGTTCACGAACACCGAGGCCCGATATCGTCAGCGCTACGCGGATCTCGCGGTCAATCCCGAGGTTCGAGAGGTCTTCCGGATCCGGACGCGGATCACGACGGAGCTTCGCCGGTGGCTCGACGAGCGCGACTTTCTCGAGGTCGAGACGCCGGTGCTCCAGCCGCTGTACGGTGGCGCGCTGGCGCGGCCGTTCTCGACGCGCCACCACACGCTCGATCAGACGATGTATCTGCGGATCGCCGACGAGCTCTATCTGAAGCGTCTGATCGTGGGCAATCTCGATCGGGTGTACGAGATCGGTCACGATTTCCGGAACGAAGGGATCGACCGGACCCACAACCCCGAGTTCACGATGCTCGAGCTGTACTACGCCTTCGCCGACTACGAAGACGTCATGGAGCTGACGGAGACGATGGTGAGCGATGTCGCGAACGCCGTGATGGGTACGACGCGGTTCGAGTGGGACGGACGAACCGTCGATCTCGCGGCCCCGTGGAAGCGGGAGCGGTGGGCCGACGCCTTCGAGGCGGCCACCGGTCTCGATCCGGTGGCCGCCGATACGGAGGAGCTGCGTGCCCGGGTCGAACGGGAGGGGCGCGAAGACGCCGACGATCTTTCGCGCGTGCAGCTCCTCGATTCGTTGTTCTCGGATCTCGTGGAGGATGGGATCACCGACCCGGTGTTCTTGTACGACCACCCGATCGAGATGAGCCCGCTCGCCAAGCCCAAGCGAGGCAACCCCCGGTTCGCCGAGCGTTTCGAAGCCGTGGTGTGCGGGTTCGAGCTCGCCAACGCGTTCAGCGAGCTCAACGATCCGGTGGATCAGTGGACGCGCTTCGCTCGGCAGCAGCAGTACCGCGAGGCGGGAGATCACGAGGCGATGGCGATCGACGAAGACTACGTGCGAGCGTTGGAGCATGGCTTGCCCCCCACCGGGGGGTTCGGGATGGGCGTCGACCGACTCGTGATGTTGCTCACGGGTCAGACGTCGATCCGGGATGTGGTGCTGTTCCCGATGCTCCGACCCGAGGAAGGCGTGTCGTGACCGGGGGAGGCGCGGCCTCGGGGTCGTCGGCGCGGAGTCGTTGATGGCGAGCGGAACGTCGAAGTTCGAGCGATACATCGCGCGACGGTATCTGCGCGGCTCGCGTCGTCGAGGGTTGGTGTCGTTCATCACGGCGATCGCGGTCGGCGGGGTCGCCGTGGGCGTCATGGCGCTCATCGTCGTCATCGGCGTGCTGGAGGGTCTCCAGACGAGTCTCCGCGACCGCATCCTCGGCGGGGGGCCGCACGCGGTCGTGCTCCAGCTCGACAACGGGTTCCGCATGGACGACTGGAGGACGGTCGTCGCCTCGGTCGAAGCCGATCCGGACGTCGTGGCGACCGCTCCGTTCGTCCACACCGAGGTCGTGCTCAACGCGGGGGAGAACTACAACAAGAGCGTCGTGCTCCGCGGGATCGCCGAGACCGAGTCGGCCCGGCAGATCTCGGGTTTGGTCGACCACCTCGTGATCGGCACGGATCCGTTTGGCGAGAGCGAGACCGGGAAGCCCGGCATCGTGGTCGGGCGGGGGCTGGCGAGCAGCCTCGGTCTGTATCTCGGCAAGCTCGTCGTCGCCGCGTCGCTCGAGAACTCCGCGTTCTCGTCGCTCGGCTTCACGCCGACGCTCCGCGAGTTCGAGGTCGTAGGCGTGTTCCAGACCGGGCTCTACCAGTACGACGACGAGCTCGCGATCATCGCGCTCCCCGAAGCGCAGCGCCTGCTGGGGCTCGGTGACGGCGTCACCGGCGTGGAATTCGATGTCGATGACCCCTGGACGGCGGGTGATGCCGCGGCGCGGCTCGAAGAGTCGATCGGGTGGCCGTATCGCGTGCAGGAGTGGCAGGAGCTCAACCAGTCGCTGTTTTCGGCGCTCCGGCTCGAGAAGATCGGGATGGCCGTGGTGCTCGTGCTGATCGTCCTCGTCGCCTCGTTCAACATCGTGTCGACGTTGGTGATGTTGGTAGGCGACCGGACGCGTGAGATCGGGATTCTCCGGGGGATGGGGGTGACGGCTCGGGGGATCGGCCGCGTGTTCACCAACATGGGTCTGTTCATCGGGATCGTGGGGACGGCCATCGGTCTCGTGCTGGGCGGCCTGCTCGCGTGGGCGCTGCGCACGTACGAGTTCATCGATCTGCCGAGCAACGTCTACTTCCTGGAGAAGCTCCCGGTGTCGCTCGCTCCGCTCGATGTGACCCTGATCGTTCTCGGCTCCATCCTCATTTCGTACCTGGCGACGATCTACCCGGCTCGCAAAGCCGCGGATCTGACGCCCGTGGAAGCGATTCGGCACGAATGAGTCTGCCCGAACCGGATCGCGCGTCCGCGACTCCGGCCGTCGAGGCGCGCGACGTCACGCGGGTCTTCGAGAGCCCGGATGGAGGTACGATCCCGGTGCTTCGGCGCATCGACCTCGCCGTCCATCCCGGGGAGTCGATCGCCATCGTCGGACCCAGCGGGTCGGGGAAGTCGACGCTCCTTCACTTGCTCGGGGCCTTGGATCGACCCACCACGGGGGACATCCGATTGGCGGGTCGAGGCGTCTCGACGCTGACGGACGGCGAGCTCGCCGCTCTACGGAACGAGCACGTGGGCTTCGTCTTTCAGTTTCACCATCTGCTTCGCGATTTCACGGCAGTGGAGAACGTGATGGTCCCGCAACTCGTCGCGGGCGTCCCGCCCGAGGTCGCGCACGGGCGGGCCCTGGATCTCCTCGACCAAGTCGGGCTCGTCCCGCGCGCGAGTCACCGCCCGGGGAAGCTGTCCGGGGGCGAGCAACAGCGGGTCGCGGTGGCGCGCGCGCTCGCGAACGATCCGCCGCTCGTGCTGGCCGACGAGCCGTCCGGGAACCTCGATGCCGAGGCTACGAGGCGGCTCCACGACCTGCTGTTCGAGCTGCTCGCCCGGCACGGCACCGCGCTCGTGGTCGTCACCCACAGCCGAGAGCTGGCGGCGCGAGCCGGCGTGACGCTCCGGATCGAAGGGGGCGAACTCACCGTAACGTGAGTCCTTCGTGTAATTTGCGACGACCCGGGGCTGTCTGCGAGTTGGATATTCGAGACGACCGACCGAGGCGTGGAGGCGAGAGGATTCGGTCGCACGAGACGCGGGACTCGGGCCCGCGTCTCGTGCGGGCTTCAGCGGGTCGGGCGTGTCGTGGCGCCGGCGGGTCCCCGTAATGTCCGCGCGGAATGAGGGTTGCGATCTCGGAAACGCCGATCCGAGTGTCGGGCCGAGGAGACCGGGAGCGAGGGATGGACTGCGAGAACTGCGGTGAGCGGGACGCGGAGATCACGCTCACGGAGATCGAAAACGACGAGATGCGAACGGTGCATCTCTGCTCGACCTGCGCGGCGCTCAAAGGCGTGAGCGTGGAAGGCGCCGGTGCGCCCCCGATCGCGGATCTGCTCGCTCACCTCGGTGGGGGAGGCGATGAGGAGTCGTTCGGCTCGGACGCCGACGCGTGCGACTACTGCGGCACGGAGGCCCGAGAGTTCCGAAAGACCGGTCGGCTCGGCTGCCCGCAGTGCTACGCCCAGTTCGCGGAGCAGCTGCGCGCGCTGCTCCGTCGTGTCCACGGCGCGTCGCAACACATGGGCAAGGTGTACGTCTCCTCCGCAGTAGACGCCGACGATGCCGAGACGAGGCTCGCCACGTTGAAGCGCCGGCTGGAACGCGCGGTCGAGATCGAGGACTTCGAGTCGGCGGCGGATCTGCGCGACCAGATTCACACCCTCAGCGGGACGACCTCGTGACCGGCCCCGTTCGCGAGGGACCGGCGCTCACGACCCAGGGGCTCGACTGGCTGCACGATCTCGGGCCGGACCACGACATCGTCGTCTCCACGCGCGTCCGGCTCGCGCGCAACATCCAGGGGTTCTCGTTCTCTACGCAGGCGACGTCCGGCGAACGCGAGACGCTGCTTCGACGCGCGCGCGAGGCCGCGGAGGCGACCGAC
Organism: Gemmatimonadota bacterium; assembly: GCA_022360695.1. Lineage (GTDB taxonomy): Bacteria > Gemmatimonadota > Gemmatimonadetes > Palauibacterales > Palauibacteraceae > Palauibacter. The sequence goes on along the minus strand of JAKSCH010000333.1, from coordinate 3,194 downwards.
GTGCTCGGGACCGTCGACCTGTGGGAAATGAGCGAGCTCGCCGCCTCGGATCGGACCCTCCTGCTCGAGCGTCATCTGGTGAGCCGGGAGCTCATCGGCGGGGCCGATGGGGACGCCCCCCGAGGCTCCGCGCTCGCGCTCGGGAGTCGAAAGGCGTTGGGGCTCATGATCAACGAGGAGGATCACCTCCGACTCCAGACGCTGCGGGGCGGGTTCCAGCTGGTGACGGCGTGGCGGGACGTCGATCAGCTCGACGAGGAGCTCGGGAGCCGGCTCCCGTTCGCGTTCCACCACGAGTTCGGATTCCTCACGTCGTGCCCGACCAACGTCGGGACGGGGCTCCGCGCGTCGGTGCTGATCCACCTGCCCGGTCTCGTGCTCACGAAGCAGATCCACAAGGTCCTCGAGGGCATGGGGCAACTCGGGCTCACGTACCGCGGTCTATACGGGGAAGGCTCGAAGATCGTGGGCAACTTCTTCCAGGTCTCGAATCAGACGACGCTCGGGAAGACGGAAGAGGATCTGATCGATCAACTCGAGAGCCTGGTGGCCCGGGTGATCGGGTACGAGAAGCAGGCGCGGTCCGTCCTCCTGCGTGAAGCGCCGAACGTTCTCGAGGACAAGGTATGGCGAGCGTACGGGATTCTCTGCAACGCGCGCAGCCTGCCGTTCGAGGAGATGATGAATCTCCTTTCCGGCGTTCGTTTGGGGGTTTCGCTGAAACTTCTAAAATCGCCCAGTGTAGAGATGATCAGCCGCGTGATGATCCACGCCCAGACGGCGCACTTGGAGCGCGCCGCGCGGCGGAGGTTGGACGAAACGGATGCGGACGTGTTCCGCGCCCAGTACGTTCGGGAAGCCCTGGCCGCGGACAGTGGGTCCGAGGACGAGGAAACGGGAGAGGGATGGGTGCGCCCTAGCGGCGACGCGACTTGAGGCTCGCATGAACTACAATTTCACGGACCGTGTGCGGAAGGTGCTCGCGATGGCGCGCGAGGAGGCGATTCGTCTCCAGCACGACTACGTGGGCACCGAACACATCCTTCTCGGATTGATCCGCGAAGGCGAAGGTGTCGCGGCCGCGGTCCTGGCGAACCTGGCCGCCGATCTCGATGAGCTGAATCGCCTGGTCGAGGAAAACGTGCGCCAGGGCAAGAGCGCGTCCACGATCGGCGAGCTCCCCTATACCTCGCGCGCCAAGAAGGTCCTCGAATACGCGATGGCCGAGGCGCGGGAGCTCAACCACAGCTACGTCGGCACCGAGCACCTGCTGCTCGGGCTGCTGCGTGAAGAGAAGGGGCTGGCGGCCAAGGTGCTGGGCGAGCTCGGGATCGGGCTCGACGAAGCGCGCGCCGAGACCCTCAAGCTTTTGGGCACCGACATGCCTGCGGGCGGACCGCCGACCGGTGAGGGCGCCACCCCCGGCGCGCCGGAGACGGGTGGCGGCGGCAAGGGCGACAAGAAGTCGAAGACGCCGGCGCTCGACCACTTCTGCCGCGATCTCACGGAGCTCGCCGCGCAAGGCAAGCTCGATCCCACGATCGGACGGTTCACCGAGATCGAGCGGATGATGGAGGTGCTGTCTCGCCGCAAGAAGAACAACCCCGTGCTCATCGGCGAGCCGGGCGTCGGCAAGACCGCGATCGTCGAGGGGCTGGCGCAGGCGATCGTCCGCAACGACGTGCCGGACAGTCTCCAGGATCACCGCGTGCTCGCGCTCGACATGGCGGCCGTGATCGCCGGTACGAAGTACAGGGGTCAGTTCGAGGAGCGACTCAAGGCCATCGTCAACGAGATCTCACAGAACGAAGGCATCATCCTCTTCATCGACGAGCTGCACACGCTCGTCGGAGCGGGGGCGGCCGAGGGCGCCATCGACGCGTCGAACATGCTCAAGCCCGCCTTGGCGCGGGGCGAGCTCCAGTGCGTCGGAGCGTCCACGCTCAACGAGTACCGGAAATACATCGAGAAGGACGGGGCGCTCGAGCGTCGGTTCCAGACCGTCATCGTCGAGGCGCCGAGCATCGAGGAAACCGTCGAGATCCTCAAGGGTCTCAAGAAGTACTACGAAGACCACCACAACGTCGAGATCCCCGATGAGTCGCTGGCGGCCGCCGCGAAGCTCGCGGAGCGCTACATCACGGATCGATTCCTCCCCGACAAGGCGATCGACGTGATCGACGAGGCGGGGGCGCGCGCACGGCTCGGAGCGCAGGTGCCGCCGGCCGAGGTGCAGGAGCTCCAGGAACAGCTCGAGGAGCTCGCCGAGTGGAAGGACGAGGCGATCCGCGACCAGGACTTCGAGCGCGCCGCGTACCTACGCGACCGCGAGAAAGAAGTCCAGGAAGAGATCAAGCGTCGCCGCGACGAGTGGGAACGGAAACAGGAAGAGTTCCGTCCCAGCGTCAACGAAGACGACATCGCGTTCATCGTGGGGCGTTGGACGGGGATCCCGGTCACGCGGCTCAAGGAGGCGGAGACCGAGCGTCTGCTGCGGATGGAGGACGAGCTCCACAAGAGCGTGGTCGGCCAGGACGAGGCGATCGAGGCGATCAGCCGCGCGATCCGGCGGGGCCGGGCCGGACTCAAGGATCCGAACCGGCCGATCGGCAGCTTCATCTTCTGTGGTCCGACCGGCGTGGGAAAGACCGAGCTCGCCCGTTCGCTGGCCAAGTTCCTGTTCGCCGACGAGAGCGCGCTCGTTCGGGTCGACATGTCCGAGTACATGGAGAAGTTCTCGGTCAGCCGGTTGATCGGTGCGCCTCCCGGGTACGTCGGCTACGAGGAGTCCGGCGCGCTCACCAAGGCGATTCGCCGCCGACCGTACAGCGTCGTCTTGCTCGACGAGATCGAGAAGGCGCACCCGGATGTGTTCAACATCCTGCTCCAGGTGCTCGACGAGGGTCGGCTGACGGACAACTACGGCCGCGTGATCGACTTCAAGAACACGGTCGTGATCATGACGTCGAACGTGGGGACCCGAGACATCGGCTCCACGGCGACGATGGGCTTCACGGACGAGGACTCGGGGTTCGACTACGGTCGGATCAAGGACAAGGTCAGCGACGAGATCGAGCGCGTCTTCACGCCCGAGTTCCTGAACCGCGTCGACGAGACGATCGTCTTCCACCCGCTCACCAAAGAGCAGATCGGCGAGATCGTCCACATCCAGCTCAAGGAGGTTCAGGCTCGGT
>JAKSCH010000095.1 GCA_022360695.1 Gemmatimonadota bacterium | reverse complement strand
CGCGACGACAAGAGTTACCCGTACGTGAAGATCACGGTCGGCGAGCCGTTCCCGCGGATCTTCGTCACGCGGCGGCTCGATGAGGATGGCTCGCGGTATCTGGGGCCGTTCACGGATGTGAAAGCCATGCGTCGGGCGCTCCGGTCGATCAAGCAGATGTACACCGTACGCTCGTGTCACTACCGCATGCCGGAGGAGATGCCGCCGCGCCCCTGTCTCGACTATCACATCGGGCGTTGCAAGGCGCCGTGCGCGGGTCTCCAGACCGAAGCGCAGTACCGGGAGATGATCGACGAGATCCTCGAGATCCTCGGCGGGCGAACGAGCGCGGTACGGCGCTCGGTGACGACGCGGATGCACGAGGCGTCCGAGGCCCTCGAATACGAGCGCGCCGCGGAGCTCCGCGACGTGCTTCGCGGTCTCGATGCGCTCGAGAGCCGACAGGCCGCCGTCGACGCGCGGCTCGGGAGCCACGACGTGATCGGGTTCGCGCGCGACGACGATCTGGTGTGCGGCATCGTGCTACGGGTCCGCGAGGGACGTCTGGTCGGACGCCGGATCCACTACTTGGCGAACACCGAGGGCGAGAGCGACCGGGCGACGATCGGCGCGCTCGTCAAAGGCTTCTATCTGAGGCGCGACGATGACGTCCCGCCGGAGCTCGTCGTCCCCTCCGAGTTCGACGAGCAGGGGCTCGTCGAGGAATACCTGGCGGGTCGGCGCGACGGTCGGTTCCGGATCCGCGTCCCCGTTCGAGGGCCGAGGCTCGACTTGATCCGAGCCGCGACCCGCAACGCGATCCACGTGCTGGCCCGCGATCGGCTCGACGACGAGCACGACGCGGGCGCGCGGGTCGACGCGGGCCGACGGATTCCGGCGGCGGCGGTGCGTCTGGCCGAGGCGCTCGGGCTCCCGGCGCCGGTCCGCACGGTGGTGTGCTTCGACGTATCCACGTTGGCGGGGCGAGAGTCGGTGGGGAGCGCCGTCTGGCTGTCGGATGGCCACCCGGAGAAGAACGAGTACCGACGGTTCCGGATCCGCGACTCGGCCGACGACCACCCCGACGACTACGCGATGATGCAGGAGATCGTATCGCGGTACTTCGATCGTCGGGTCCGCGAGGACCGGGTCCTCCCGGATCTGGTGGCCGTCGACGGAGGAAAAGGCCAGTTGTCCGCCGCCCGGCAGGCGATGGATGCGGCCGGCGTGTCCGACCTGCCCACCGTGGCGCTGGCCAAGCGCGACGAGGAGATCTTCCGCCCCGGCGCCTCCGAGCCGTTACGACTGGCCCGCACCGACCTCGGGCTCCAGCTGCTCCAGCGCGCGCGCGACGAGGCGCACCGGTTCGCGCTCGAGTACAACCGCACGCTGCGGCGGCGGCGCACGTTGCGCTCCCGGCTCGGCGAGATTCGGGGCGTGGGTCCCGCCCGCGAGCAGGAGCTGCTCAAGCGGTTCGGCAGTCTCGACGTGATCCGCCGCGCCACGCCCGAGCAGCTCGCGCGTACGCCGGGCGTCGGTCTCGCGACCGCCTCGGCGATCCTCGACGCGCTCCGAGAGGACGACGAGCCCGCCGAGCGAGCGGTCGAGTGACGTTCCCGGGAAGCCTGTGCGCGAGCTGCGCGCGCGCGAGGACGATCACGAACGACCGCGGGTCCGTGTTCACCCTCTGTCGGATGGCGAAGGAGGATCCGAGATTCGCGCGGTATCCGCGACAGCCGGTCGTTCGCTGTACCGCGTACGACCCCGTCCGGTCCGACGCGGATCCCGATCCGGACACACCCGAACCCGACGACACGAGCGGCCTTGGCTGAGACGATCCGCACGCGCTTCGCGCCGAGCCCGACCGGCGCCCTCCACCTGGGGAACGCACGAACCGCCGCGCTGAACTGGTTGTTCGCGCGGCATCACGGCGGCGCGTTCGTGCTTCGGCTGGAGGACACCGATACCGAGCGCAACGTCGCCGGGGGCGAGGCGTCGATCCGCGACGGGTTGGATTGGCTCGGTCTCGATCGCGATGAAGGGCCGGATCGCGGGGGCGACTACGGGCCGTACCGCCAATCCGAGCGGGGCGAGCGATACGCCGCTCGGGCCGAGGCGCTCCTCGAGGCGGGCGAGGCGTTTCGGTGTTTCTGCACTCCCGAGGAGCTCGAGACGCACCGCGCGCGCGCGGTGGAGCGAGGGGACCCCCCGGGGCGCGATCCACGCTGCGCCGAGCGGAGTCCCGGAGAGACGGACGCGCTGCTCGCCGAGGGACGTCGGTTCGCGGTGCGGCTCCGCGTTCCGTCGGGAGCGATCGCGTTCGAGGACCGTCTCAAGGGCCGGCTCTCGATCGATGGCGATGACCTCGGCGACATGGTGCTCGTGCGGGCCGATGGGCGACCTACCTACAACTTCGCGGTGGCCGTGGACGATCTCGAGATGCGGATCAGTCACGTCATCCGCGGTGTCGGTCACCTCTCGAACACGCCGAAGCAGGTGCTGCTCTACCGCGCGTTCGAGGCCGAGCCGCCGACGTTCGTGCATATACCGACCGTGTTGGCGCCGGGGGGCGGGAAGCTCTCGAAACGCGCGGGCGCGACGGGTCTCCTCGAGTATCGAGACCGGGGGTTCCACCCGGACGCGGTCCTCAACTACCTCTCGCTGCTCTCCTGGTCCTCGCCCGACGGCGAGGAGTTCCTCGGGCGATCCGCGCTCGTGCGCGGGATCGACATCGATCGTATCGGAGCGACCGATGGCGAGATCGACGAGGAGAAGCTGACCTGGCTGTCGGGGCAGCACATCCGAGCGCTCCCGCCCCAGGCCCTCGCGGCCGAGTGGGCGCGCCGACCCGACGTGGCGTCGCTCGGGCTCGACGTCTCGGACCTCGAGCGAGCCGCCGAGGTCTTCGCCGAGCGGACGCAGCTCTACACGGACGCGGCCACCGAGCTCGGGGGCGTGTTCGCCCCGCCCGAGCTCTCGGGAGAGCGAGCGGCCGCCGTCCTCGCCGCCGACGCCTCGATGGCCGCCCTCGAGGCGGCCCGGCGCGTCTGGGACGAGACGGAGTGGACCCCGGCTCGGCTGAAACCGGCGCTCCGCGATGTCGCCAAGGCGACGGGGCTCGCCGGACGGGAGTTCTTCGCGCCCGTGCGAGTGGCCCTCACGGGTCGTGCGCACGGTCCCGACATCGCCGACGTCGCCTACGCGCTCGGTCGGGAGCGTACCCTGTCGCGGCTCGCGACGGCGATCGATTTCGTCCAACGTTTCAGGGAGGGAGCCGGATGAGCACCTGGCGATTGGAGTGCGGTGCGTGCGGGGAAGAGGTGTCACGACGCGGCGCCACGGTGTGCCCGTCGTGTCGGAAGCCGCTGTTGGCCCGGTACGACCTCGGATCGCTCGACGGTCCGGCGCTCCGCGAAGCGTGGGCGACCCGACGCGGGTCGATGTGGCGCTTTCGAGAGCTCATGCCGGTGGAGGACGACGAGGCGCCGGTCACGCTCGGCGAGGGCGAGACCCCGCTGCTCGAGGTGAGCGTCCCGGGGGATGCCGCGGACCTGCGCTTGTTCGTCAAAGACGAGGGTCAGAACCCGACCGGGAGCTTCAAGGATCGCGGCCTCTCCGCGGCGGTCACCCGCGCCACGCTCGACGGCGCGCGGGAGTTCGTGATCCCCAGCGCGGGCAACGCGGGCGCCGCGCTCGCCGCCTATGCGTCGCGGGCGGGCATCCCGACGCAGCTCTTCATCCCCGAGGACACACCGGAGGGCGTGGCTCGACGGTGCGAGCACTACGGCGCGCGGATCGAGCGCGTGGACGGCCTCATCGATGAATGCGGACGGCGGTCGGCGGAGTACGCCGAGCGCACCGGCGCCTTCAACGTGTCTACGCTCAAGGAACCGTATCGGATCGAGGGCAAGAAGACGATGATGCTCGAGATCGTCGAAGCGCTGGGGTGGGAACCGCCCGACGCGATCGTGTACCCCACGGGCGGAGGGACCGGGTTGATCGGGAGCTGGAAGACGCTCGACGAGCTCCGGGAGCTCGGGCTCATCAGCGGAGGCACGCGGCTCTACTCGGTTCAAGCGGATGGCTGTGCGCCGATCGTTCGGGCGTGGAGCGACGGGTCGGCGGACGCACCGAAGTGGGAGGATGCGTCGACCGAGGCATGGGGCCTTCGCGTCCCCGGCGCGCTCGGCGATTTTCTCATCCTCCGGGCGCTTCGCGAGACGGAAGGCGGTGCGGTATCCGTATCGGACGAGGCGATGCGCGACGGGGCTCGTCGGTTGGGTGCGGCCGGCATCGGCGCGTGTATCGAGGGCGGTGCCACCCTGGCGGCGGCGGAAGCGCTGCGCCGCTCGGGGGATCTCGCCGCGGGCGAGCGCGTGGTGCTCTTCAACACCGCGCACGTGTTGACGTACTGACGGCAGGGACCTCCGGACCCACGTTCGGGGTAGTCTGATCGACCGCCTTCGCCCCGATGTGACTCGGCGTCTCGGGACGCGGTCCGGGGGAGCGGCGGACCGGGGGTTTGCCGTGCGGATGGCCGTCCGCGCCGCTACCTTGGCCGCCGTAACGTCTCACAGAGAACGAGGACATGCTGATGCGTATCACGCACTGCGCAGAGCCACGAACGGCTGCGCTCCTTCTCGCCGGGTTCGCCGCCGGACCCTTCGCGCTCGGGGCGCAGGAACAGCCCCAGGGACAGCCCGTCGAGTGCGAGTTCGAGGGCAGCGGCGCCGCGAGTCGTGCTTCGGAGGCGCTCCAGAAGATCACCGAGCAGTCCACGCCGGAAGAGCAGACGGCCGCTTACAACGAGGCGCTCGAAGCGCTACAGGTCGAGCTGGACGGCGACAACGCGATCGTCTTTCTGTTCGGAGCCCAAGCGCACATGGGGCTCAAGAATTACGACGACGCCAAGCTGATGCTCGAGCGGTACGACGCGGTCGCGCCGCCCGAGTGCGCCGAGTACGGACACAACCAGCGGCAGCGGGGCTGGGTCGAGCTGTACAACCGAGGCGTCCAGGCGTACAGCGCCGGTGACAACGCGGTGGCGCTCGACGCGTTCCGGACGGCGAACGGCTTCCTGCCGGACTTGCGCTCGTTCAGCAACGCGGCGCTGCTCCAGGCCGAGACGGGCGACAACGCCGGTGCGATCGCGACGTATCAAGAGGCGCTCGCCGCCGATATCCCGGACGCCGATCCCGATCAGTTGCGGAACGTCTTGCGCGGGTTGGGCGATCTCCTGTCTCAGGAAGGGCGAGGCGATGAGGCGATGGCGGCGTACGAGTCGTATCTCGCCGACCACCCGAACGACGTGGTGATCCGAATCCGGCACGCCGGTCTGCTGGCCGACGCGGGTCAAACGGACGCGTCCGACGCGGTCTACGCCGAGATCATGCAGCGTACCGATCTCGAGACGAGTCAATGGGTCGAAGTCGGCGTCGGTCTATACAACGCCGAGAACTACGGTGACGCGGCGACCGCGTTCGGCAACGCGCGCGCCGGGAACCCGTACAACAAAGAGGCGGCCGAGAACTACGTGAACGCCTCGGTGCTCGCCGGTCGACCGGGTCCGGTGCTCGCGTTGGCGGACTCGCTCGTGACCTGGTACCCGTACGACACGGGGACGCGCGCGCTGCTCACGCGGGCGTTGGCGGACGCGGACATGAACGAACGCGCCATGGAACAGATGGCGGAAGGCGAGGCCACGGAGGTCATCTTCCACTTCGTGCAGATGGCGACCGCCAGCGATGGCACGTACGTCGTCCAGGGCAGCCTCGAGGCGCGTGAGGCCACGATGGATGTCGAGATCCCGTTCGAGTTCGTCGACGCGACCGGCCAGGTCGTGCACACCGAGATGCTGTCCACGAACGCGCCGGCGGGATCCACGGCGAGCTTCCGGCTCGAGATCAGCGCGAGCGTGCCGCTGGCCGGGTTCCGGTACAAGAGAATCGGCACCTGACACCACGCGAAGACGCTCCTCCGCCCGAAGACGGTGGGGGAGAGGGCGGCTCGGATACGCGCTGCCGTCGTTGCGGGCGAGGTTGGACCACCGACCTCGCCCGTTGTGGTTGGTGCGGCGCTCTCGCCCACCCGACACGCTGCGACGTGCACGCGGAAGCCGTCACGGGCTCGGGGTGCGCCATCTGCGGGCTCCCCGTGTGCGGGGAGTGCGATCGTGGGGACCGACACGCGTCCATCTGCGAACGACACGAAGACGTGCGAGTGGTCGAAGGGTGGGCGGAAGTCCGTCAGACGTCGGGTGACGCGGAGGCGCAGTTGGTCGTGGACGCGCTACGCGCCGCGGACCTCGATGCACACGTGCTCTCGCAGAAGGACCACGCGCACATGCTGTCCGTCGCGGGGATGGCCGTGGTCCGGGTGTTGGTCCCGGCTGGACAATACGAGCCTGCCGTCCGAGCCTTGGCATCCGTCTCCGGCGACGCGTCCGGCGGCTGACCCACGAGCGAAGACGAGCGGCCGGTCGAAGCTCGTCGACGAGAGTGCCACATGATCCGAGTCGCCCGTATCCAGCCCGGCACGATCGCGGCAGACCTCGATCTGCCCGTCGGGCTCGCGGTACTCGAGATCAACGGACACCCGATCCGTGACGGCCTCGATCTGGTGTTCTACGCGGCCGACGAGTCCCTGGAGATCCGAGCGGAGGGACCGTCGGGCGACCCGCTCGTGCTCGAGATCGAGAAGGGTCCGGATGAGCCGCTCGGGATCGTGCCGGAGCCCGACAAGGTCCGCCGCTGCACGAACGCGTGTCCGTTCTGCTTCGTGAAGGGGAACCCCAAGCTCGAGAAGCTCCGACCGAGCCTCTACGTCAAGGACGACGACTATCGGCTCTCGTTCCTGTACGGTCACTACATCACGCTGACGAACCTCCGCCCGGAGGATTGGGACCGGATCTTCGAGCAACGCCTGAGCCCGCTCTACGTGAGCGTGCACGCCACGGACCCCGATGTACGTCTGGCGATGCTCAAGAACCCGCGGTCCGCCCGGATCGAAGAAGATCTCGACCGCCTGGCGGACGGTGGCATCGCGCTCCACGCGCAGGTCGTCCTGTGTCCCGAGGTCAACGATGGCGTCGTCCTCCAGCGGACCATCGACGATCTGTTCACGCGCGGCGAGGCGATTCGGTCGCTCTCGATCGTGCCCGTGGGGCTGACGGCGTACAACGCGGAGCGGGCCGGGCGGGGGCTGACCGAAGCGGAGTGCGCGGCTGCGCTCGAGGCGATCGATGAGGCCCGATCGCGGGCCCTCGAGGGACGAGGGTTCGGGTGGTGCTACGCGGCCGACGAGCTGTATCTGCAGGCCGGACGGGAGCCCCCCGGATCCGACTACTTCGACGATCAGGAGCTCGCCAGCAACGGGGTCGGCGCCATCTCGCGGCTCTCCGAGACGGTTCGACGAGGGCTCGATGCGCTCCCGCGTCTCGACGGCCGGAGGATCGCCGCCATCACCGGCACCTCCATGGGTCCGACGCTGCGTCGGCTCGCGCCCGAGGTCGAGGCCGCGACCGGCGCCCGGCTCGAGGTGGCCGTCGCCGAGAACACGTTGTACGGCCCCATGGTCACCACGGCCGGTCTCCTCTCGGGGGCCGATCACGGCGCGGCGCTCGAGCGGTGCGACGCGTTCGACGTCGCGCTGTTCAGCGCCGACGCGATCAACGAGTCGGGATTGTTTCTCGATGACCTGAGCGTCGAAGACCTGGCCTCGCGCTTCCCGGGACGCCAGGTGCTCCCGTCGCACGATCTCGTGGACGCGTTGTCGGACCGGGCCCGGGCATCGTCGTGAGTCTGCGAACGGTCGCGATCATCGGGCGCCCGAACGTCGGGAAGTCGACCCTCTTCAACCGGATCCTCGGGAAGCGGATCGCAATCGTGGCCGAACGACCCGGCGTCACGCGCGACCGGCAGCTCGCCGAGGCCGAGTGGGGGGGACGCCGCTTCTTGTTGATCGACACGGGCGGCGTCGTCGAGCGGCCGGACGAGCGGATCGATCGCGAGGTGCGACGACAGGCCGAGACGGCCATCGGTCACGCCGACGTCCTCGTGCTGGTCGTCGACGGGCGTGAAGGCGTGCACCCCGTGGACCGATACGTCGCGGAGCTGATCCGGAAGTCCGGGCTTCCCACGGTCCTCGCCGTCAACAAGCTCGACGAGCTGGGCGACGCCACCGCCCACCTCGATTTCTTCGAGCTGGGCGTGGGGGAGCCGATGCCGCTCGCCGCGCTCAGCGGAAAAGGATCCGGCGATCTCCTGGACCGCGTGGTGGACGCGCTCCCGGTCGAGACGCGCCGCGATGACGCGGACGTGGACCTGAGCGTCGCCGTGATCGGGCGACCCAACGTCGGAAAATCGAGCTTCGTGAACCGGCTCCTCGGGGAAGACCGCGTGATCGTCCACCACGAGGCGGGAACGACGCGCGACGCGATCGATACGGAGGTCGAGATCGCGGGGGCTCGCGTCCGCCTCATCGACACCGCCGGTCTGCGCCGACAGGCACGCGTCGAAGACGACGTGGAGTTCTACGGACGCGTGCGTGCGGCCGCCGCGATCGAGCGCGCCGACGTATGTCTGTTGCTGGTCGACACGGCCGCCGGTGTCGTGAACCAGGATTTTCGGATCGGGCATGAAGCGTGGGACGCGGGGAAGGGGCTCGTGTTCGTCGCGAACAAATGGGACTCGATCGAAGATCGCGGCCCCGGCGCGCTGGCCGAGTTCGAGCGCGATCTGCGGAAACGGGGTCACTACCTCCGCTGGGTTCCGATCGTCACGGCTTCGGCGAAGACCGGGCAGCGGGTCCACAAGGTGATCGAGATCGCGCTCGAGGTGCAGAAGGCGCGCGAGCAGCGGATCCCGACCGCCGATGTGAACGAGGTGCTCCGCGAGCTCGTCGCGCGGCGACAACCTCCTCAGGGGGGGCGCGGTGACGTTCGGCTGTTGTACGCCAGCCAGGTGGCGGCCGCCCCGCCGCTGTTCGTACTCTGGTCGAACCGACCGCAGGACGTGAAGGAGCACTATGTGAGATACCTCGTAGCCGGGTTTCGAGAAGCGTGGGGCTTCGAGGGATCACCCATCCGGATCAAGCTCAAGAAGCGGTCGGATCGAGCGTGACGATCGCCCTCCTCCTGCTTCTGGCGGCTTATCTGATCGGGGCGTTCCCGACCAGCTATCTCGGCGGGCGCATGAAGGGGTTGGACCTCCGCGAGGAGGGGAGCGGCAACCTCGGGGCGACCAACGTCTACCGGGTCATGGGTCTGTTCCCGGCGCTCGTGGTCTTGTTCGTCGATCTGACGAAGGGGTTCATCCCGGTGTGGTTCTTCCCGCAGTGGGACGGTCGCGCCGGGGCCTGGGATCTCGCCTACGGGGTCGCCGCGATCGCGGGTCACGTGTGGCCGGTGTACACCAAGTTCCACGGCGGGAAGGGCGTGGCCACCGCGGGCGGCACCGTGCTCGCGCTCGCCCCCGTGGCCATGACGATCGCGTTCTTCGTCTGGATCGGCAGCTTGTTGCTGACGCGTACGGCCTCGATCGCGTCGCTGTTCGCGGCGATCGTCGTGCCGATCATGGCCCGGGGGGCGGGGGCGCCGCGCGCGGTGGTCACCTATTGCCTGCTTCTCGCCGTGATCGTGTGGTGGACCCACCGCTGGAACCTCGTGCGGTTGGTGCGACGCGAGGAGCTCCAGATCCGGTTCCGGGCGGACCGCTCGGAGACGACATCGTCCGACGCCAAGCCCGAGGACACGTGAAGACGCAGGCGGGACCGCGACCGTGAGCGCTCGATCCGTGGCCGTGCTGGGCGCGGGCAGCTGGGGCAGCGCCCTGGCCGACACGCTCGCGCGAAACGGGCACGACGTCCGTTTGTGGGCCCGCGACCCCGAGCTCGCCGGCGCGATCGCGTCGAGCGGGTCGAACGAACGCTACCTCCCGGGGCTGAAGCTGGCGGACGGCATACGATCGACATCCGATCTGGAAGATGCCTTAAGCGACTGTGAAATGGTCGTTTCCGTATGTCCATCTCATGCGGTTCGTGATGTGCTCGAGACGGCTCGACCGCACCTCTCGGGGGACGAGCTCGTGATCTCGGCCTCCAAAGGGATCGAGGTCGGCACCGATCTCCGGATGTCGGAGGTCATCGCGGCCGTGCTCGGGGAGGGCGCGGAGACGCGCACGGTCGTCCTCTCGGGACCCAGCTTCGCCGAGGAGCTGGTGCGAGCCCTCCCCACGGCGGTCGTCGCGGCGGCGGCGGATGAAGGGGCGGCGGAGACCGTCCAGGGGCTGTTTCAGAACGGCTACTTCCGGGTGTACACTCAACCCGACGTGGCGGGGGTCGAGGTGGGAGGGGCGCTCAAGAACGTGATCGCCCTCGCGGCGGGCGTCTCGGACGGGCTGGAGCTGGGGGCGAACGCGCGGGCGGCCCTCATCACGCGAGGGCTGGCCGAGATCGTCCGCCTGGCGCGGCGGCTGGGGGCCGCCGAGACGACGCTCGCGGGGCTCGCGGGGCTCGGCGATCTCGTGCTCACCTGCACCGGTGATCTCAGCCGCAACCGGTCGGTGGGGAAACGGATCGGATCGGGCGAGGATCCCGAGGTCGTGCTCGGTGAGATGGAGCAGGTGGTGGAAGGCGTGCGCACCGCGCGCGCGGCGTACGAGCTGGGGGGGCGTCTCGATGTGGAGATGCCGATCACGGCCAGCATATATTCGATTCTGTACGACGAGATCGCGCCTCGCGAGGCCCTCGCCCGCCTGATGGCGCGTGAGCCCAAGCCGGAGCGCTGGAGCTAGCGCCCGATCGCGGACGGCAATCGCTCTCGCGCCTCGGGGCGCCGCGCCGCCCTCGGCGCGCGAGCGCTGTCGGAGACCGAACACAGGAGAGGAAGCCGAACGTGCCCGACCGGATCGCGGAGAAAGCGTACTATTCGATCGGCGACGTGTGTGAGATCGCGGATCTCAAGCCTCATGTCTTGCGGTACTGGGAGAGTCAGTTCTCGGTGCTTCGTCCGACCAAGAACCGGGCGGGGAACCGCGTGTACCGTCGGAAGGAGATCAAGCTCGTCCAGCTCCTGCGCCACCTCCTCTACACCGAGCGGTATACGATCGAGGGCGCTCAGTTGAAGCTCAATCAGCTTCGGAAGGAAGGGAAGCTGGCCAAAGCCGCGCGGGTGGCCTGGGATCAGGAGACGATCCGCGATCTGCGCAGGGAAGCGGACGAGCTCGTCGCGTTGCTGGGCAGCGTCGAGGTCGGGTGACGGACGCGCCCCGCGGGCACGGTTCCGGCGCGGCGCGACTCCTCTGCACGAACGACGATGGCATCCACGCCCCCGGTCTGCGGATGCTGTCCGAGATCGCGGAAAGCCTCGGGGAGACCTGGGTCGTGGCGCCCGATCGTCAGCAGAGCGCGACGAGCCACGCCCTCACGCTCCACCGTCCCCTGCGGCTGACCCGGGTAGGCGAACGACGCTACACCGTGGACGGGACGCCGACGGACTCGGTGTTGATGGCGCTTCGCCAGATCGTCGACCCGGTCCCCGACTTCGTCCTGTCGGGCGTCAACCACGGCCCGAACATGGGCGAGGACGTCCTCTACTCGGGCACGGTGGCCGCGGCGATGGAGGCCACGATCCTCGGGGTGCCGGCGGTCGCCATCTCCTATACCGGCCGGGACCCGAACGCGCTCGACTCGTATCGCCACCTGCTTTCGCGGTTGATCGGCTCCTTCCTCTCGCGTGAGTCGTTTCCGAGCGAGACGTTCCTGAACATCAACCTCCCCGCGCGCGATGCCGGCGAGATCCTCGGGATCGAGGTGACCGCGCTCGGACGACGGGTCTATCACGACTCGCTGACGCGGCGCGAGGACCCCAGGGGGCACGACTACTTTTGGATCGGCGGCGGACGCTCCGACTGGAGCGGTCGGGACGATTCCGACTTCCGCGCCGTTCGAGCCGGGTACGTGTCGGTCACGCCGCTCCATCTCGATCTCACGAACTACGAGCTGCTCTCGGAAGTTCGCGGCTGGTCGCTGGGCTCGTGACCGCGGCGTTTCGACGAGACCGACGGCGGATGGTCGAGCGTCTCCGCGCCGGGGGCATCGCCGACCTCGCGGTGCTTCACGCGTTCGATGCGGTCCCGCGACACGAGTTCGTACCCGAGGCGATGCGGCACCGCGCGTACGAGGATGTCCCGCTCCCCATCGGCTCGGGGCAGACGATCTCGAGCCCGACGATCCACGCGATCAGCCTCGAGCTCGCCGAGGTCGACGAGGGCGATCGCGTGCTGGAGGTGGGGACGGGCTCCGGCTTCCAGACCGCGTTGCTGGCCGAGCTGGGGGCGGAGGTCTTCTCGATCGAGCGACTTCCCGAGCTGTCGGCGCGCGCGGGGGAGATCCTGTCTCGTCTCGGCTACGCCGCCCGGCTCGGCGTGGGGGACGGAGGGCAGGGGCTTCCCGACCACGCCCCGTTCGCGGCGATCATCGTCGGCGCTGCGGCTGCCGAAGCCCCTGGCGCGCTGTTTGCCCAGCTCTCGGAAGGGGGGCGCCTCATCGTCCCGATCGGGGTACGCGAGCAGGTCCTGTATCGGTACGTGCGACGCGGTGCGGAGTTCGTGCGCGAGCGAATCAGCGGGGCGCGGTTCGTCCCCCTCATCGAGCAACCGCTCGGCTGACGGACGAACGGGCGCGACGGGGGAGGGAAGTGGCGAAGGGGAACGAGCGATCACGCGGCGCATGGGGCCTCCTCTACGCGAAGGGGCTGGCCATGGGCATGGCCGACCTCGTGCCCGGGGTTTCGGGCGGGACGATCGCGTTCATCACGGGGATCTACGACGAGCTGCTCGGGACGATCGCCGGGCTCGAGCTCGAGCTGCTGGGACGGCTCCGGTCGGGTGGAGTCATCGGTCTCTGGCGCGCGGGCAACTTCGGGTTTCTCGCCGTGCTGGTCGCCGGTATCGGCACGAGCGCGCTGCTGTTCGCGGGCGCGCTGCACTGGCTGCTCGAGCACAAGCCGGTCGAGCTGTGGGCGTTCTTCTTCGGGCTCGTCGCGGCATCCGTGCCCCTGGTGGGTCGGCACATCGCGCCCTGGGGCGGGCGCGCGTGGACGTTCGGCATCCTGGGCGCCGTCGCCGCCGCCGTCCTCACATCGCTGCCCCCGCTCGTCCAATCCGACGCGCCGATCTTCCTGACGCTGTGCGGCGCGATCGCCATCTGCGCGATGATCCTCCCGGGCATCTCGGGGAGCTTCATCCTCCTCATCCTCGGCGCGTACGCCCCGGTCATCGCGGCGATCAAGGGTCTGGACCTGGTCCGTATCGCCGCCTTCGG
>JAKSCH010000017.1 GCA_022360695.1 Gemmatimonadota bacterium | reverse complement strand
GTCGCAGCGTCGCGGGGACGACTACTACATGGCGTCGGGGTGGTTTGCCGACAGCACCCACTTCGCTCGCAGCACGCCATCCGAGCCGCGCTGCCACAGACCGGCGAAGTGTCCGTTCACATCCCCATCGGGCGTCTGGAGCGTGTAGGTGCCGACGCCCGTGATGTGATCGTCGTCCAGCGGTTCCGCCGACCACGGCGTGAGCTCGAACTGGACGCCCGCCTCGGCGAGCGCGTTGAGCCGTTCTTCGATCGCGGCCCGCCCCATGAGCGCCGGAGCGTTGGAGAACATCCCGACCGCGTCCTCCGTGTACCGCTCGGCGACCATCGAGCCGTGACCCATGTTCATGTGCGTCGCGTAGTAGTCGGACGCCTCGGCGACGAGCTCTGCGCCCTGCCCTTCCGGAAGCGGCATCGCCTCGCCGGGCGCCATCATCTGCCCGTCGGAGTCGACATTGCTCACGCCACCGCGGATCGCCCACTCGCCGTCCTCACCGCGCTGGGAGAGGCTCATGTAGTAGCCGGAGTTGGTGAACGACTCGCCGTCCGCCGAACCCGTCAGCGTGTAGGACCCGCGCGTGATCGCCTTGTCACCGAAGAAGATCACTTCCTCCTGCTCGATGTCGATCTGAGGGGCCGCCGCATCGATCTGCGCGGTGAGCGCGGCGGCGATCGCTTCGCGACCGAAGGCCATCCCCCCGTTGCCGGTCCAGCCCAATCCGTCTTCGGTGAACTTGTCGGCGACCATCGAGCCGTGACCCATGTTGAAGTGGGTCTCGTAGTAGTCCGCCAAGGCGGCTACCGCCTCAGCGTCGGCATTCGCCACCGCGCCGGCGCCGGCCTCGTCATCCTGCGGCTGCTCGGCCGTCGCTGCTTCTTCCGTCGCTTCGCCTCCGCACGCCGCGAAGGCGGCGAGCACGGACAGCACTAAGAGACGGTTCTTCATGTGGTTGCCTCCTTGGAGATAAACCGACGACGAGGCCAGGCCGTCCCAGGCGATGGTCCGCCTCGCTCGCCGCTGGGACGTAATGCCCCCCCGCACCGTACCGCTTCCGGCTCGCGGGCGTCAACGGCCAAGTGGCCCCCCATACAACCACGGAATAGGTTCGCCACGTCCGGCAACGGACGTTCCACTACCAAACACGAGCCCCCCCTCAGCCGCGGATCATCCCGTATGGACCGAACGCCGTCGCTCGCCCGATCGCCGCTCGCCATCACCTTCGGTTTGTGCCTGGCCGTCGCCGGCTGCGTGCGTCCCAGCACGACACCGGCGACCGGGCCGTCCCCCGGCGCCAGCCGTGCCGGGGCTCCGGGATCTCGTCCGGGCGGAGACGATGGTCCGAAGCCCTACGGAGATGTCGTGACCGACTCGGCCGTCACGGATTCGGGCATGGTTCACATCCACCGGGTCGACGATCAGGTCCTGTTCGAGATCCCGAACGATCTTCTCGACCGCGAGGTCCTCCTCGTCACGCGGACCGCGCGGGTCCCCACCGGGCTCGGTTGGGGGGGGATCAAGTCCAACACTCAGACCTTGCGTTGGGAGAAAAACGACAGCGAAGAGCACCAGCTCCTGCTCCGCGTCGTAACGCACGTGAACGTGGCGGACGATTCGCTTCCGATCTTCGAGTCCGTCCGAAGCTCGAACTTCGAGCCCATCCTCCAGGCGTTCGATGTCGAAGCGTACAACGAGGACACGACGTCCGTCGTGATCGACGCGACGCCCCTGTTCACGAAAGACATCCCGATGCTGGGTCTCGGCCAGGGGTTCCGAGACCAGTATCGAATCCGCTCGTTGGATGAGGGGCGTAGCTTCGTTCGGCGTGCGAGCAGTTTCCCGCGGAACGTGAACGTCCGACACGTGCTGACCTACTCGGCTCAGCGTCCCCCGACGAACGCATCGACCGGCGCCATCACGGTCGAGATGAATCAGTCCATGATCCTTCTCCCCGAGGAACCGATGCAGCCGCGAATCTGGGACGAGCGCGTCGGGTTCTTCCGAGTGCAGCAGGTCGATTACGGGATGAGCGATCAGAAGATCGTCACGCGTCGCTACATCACGCGCTGGCGGTTGGAGCCCAGCGACACCGCCGCGTTTCGACGAGGAGAGCTGGTCGAGCCCGTGAAGCCGATCGTGTACTACATCGATCCGGCCACCCCGGAGAAGTGGCGTCCCTATCTCAAGGCAGGCGTCGAAGACTGGAACGTCGCGTTCGAGGCGGCCGGCTTCCGTAACGCCATCGAGGCGCGCGATCCGCCGTCGTTCGAAGAAGACCCGGACTTCAACCCCGAGGACATTCGGTACTCCACCATCCGGTGGTTTTCGTCCCCCATCCCGAACGCGTTCGGCCCGCACGTCCACGACCCGCGCTCGGGCGAGATCCTCGAGAGCGACATCGGGTGGTTCCACAACGTCGCCAACCTTCTTCGAAACTGGTACTTCATCCAGACGGCGGCCGCGAACCCGGAAGCGCGCCGCGTGCTCTTCGACGACGACGTCATGGGCAAGCTGATCCGGTTCGTCTCCGCACACGAGGTCGGACACACGCTGGGACTCCCGCACAACATGAAATCGAGCGCGGCGTTCCCCGTCGACTCGCTACGAGCGCCCGGGTTCGTGTGCCGAAACGGGGTCGCTCCCTCGATCATGGACTACGCACGGTTCAACTACGTCGCCCAGCCCGAGGACGAGGGCGCGTGCTTCGACCCCCGGGTCGGGGAGTACGACAAATACGCGATCGAGTGGGGGTATCGACCGATCACCGACGCGGCCGACGCCGACGCGGAGCGCAGCACACTCGATGCGTGGATTCGCGAGCACGAAGGCGACCCCGTCTACTACTTCGGCGACCCGACCGCCGTCGACCCGACGTCGCTGACCGAGGCGATCGGATCCGACGCGATGGAAGCGAGCACGTACGGGATCGCGAATCTCAAGCGGATCGTGCCGAACCTGGTCGAG
>JAKSCH010000458.1 GCA_022360695.1 Gemmatimonadota bacterium | reverse complement strand
CCGTGAACTCACTGTCGTCGTCACCAACGGCAACCGTGAAGGACCGCACCGAAGTCGACCCATCGCTGGAGGTCGCCGTGACCTGGATCGTGTGGCTGGTGTCTGTCTCGGCATCCAGCAGGCTGGCATCGGCCACGGTGACGACACCCGTGTTGGCATCAATGGCAAAGCGCCCACCGGCATCGTTGGTGAGGCTGTAGGTGACGCTGTCGCTGACATCGCCATCACTGGCAAAGGCGGTGATGCCCACAGTGGCGCCGTCAGAGGCATCCTCCGACACGCTGTCGGCCGCCGCGTTGCCGTCGGAGATGGCAGTGACCGAGACCTCACTGTCATCATCGGCGACGGCAACCGTGAAGCTACGCACAGACGTCGAGCCGTCGGTCGAAGTGGCCGTCACCTGGATGGTGTGACTGGTATCGGTCTCCGCATCCAGCAGGCTGGCGTCGGCGACCGTGACGACGCCCGTGTTGGCATCGATGGCAAAGCGCCCGCCGGCGTCGTTGGTCAGGCTGTAGGTCACGCTGTCGCCAACGTCACCATCGCTGGCAAAAGCGGTGATGCCCACGGCATCGCCATCGGCCGCGCTCTCTGACACGCTGTCAGCAGCGGAGTTGCTGTCGGAGATGGCAGTGATCGTGGCTTCGCTGTCATCGTCGGCGACGGCAACGGTGAAGCTGCGCACCGACGTTGAACCGTCAGTGGATGTAGCCGTGACCTGGATGGTGTGGCTGGTGTCGGTCTCGGCGTCCAGCAGGCTGGCATCGGCAACGGTGACGACGCCCGTATTGGCATCTATGGCGAAACGGCCACCCGCATCGTTGGTCAGGCTGTAGGTGACACTGTCGCTAACGTCGCCGTCGCTGGCAAAGGCTGTGATGCCCACGGTATCGCCGTCGGAGGCATCCTCCGAAACGCTGTCGGCGGCGCTGTCGCTGTCGGAGATGGCAGTGATCGTGGCTTCGCTGTCGTCATCGGCCACCGCCACGGTGAAGGACCGCACCGAAGTCGAGCCGTCAGTGGAGGTGGCGGTGACCTGGATCGTGTGGCTGCTGTCGGTCTCGGCATCCAGCAGATCGGCATCGGCAACCGTCACCACGCCGGTATTGGCAT
>JAKSCH010000278.1 GCA_022360695.1 Gemmatimonadota bacterium | reverse complement strand
GGCGGCGGGCGAGGGAATCGGAGCCGGCCCGGAATCGCGTCTCTTCGAAGTCCTCCCCCCCCCAGGACTTCACCAGTCGGACGCCGCTCAGGGTTTCCTGGAGCGAGCTCATCAACTCGCCTTGCTCGTGGAACACACCACGAAAGCTGCTCCGCAACCGTCGTAGGATGGGGCGGAGCGTCACGAGGACGAGTGGTACCAGCACCAACGCGACCAGCGCCAACGTCCAGGAAAGCGCGAACAACGCGATCACGTAGGCCAGCACGGTGGCGATCTGGCGGACGGCCTTCACGAGCCCGTCCGTCGCCGTCTGCTTCGCCTCCCGCGTGTCGGTGAGGACGCGCGACAGCAGCTGTCCCACTTTCTGGAGCTCGAGGAACCCGAGCGGGAGCCGCTGCGCCCGCGCCTGCACCGCGTTCCGAAGGTCGCGGGCGTGGGACTCGCGGATGTGGACAGCGAGGAGGCCGGCCGTGTAGAGGCTCAGGTTCTTGAGCACGATGGCCGCGAGGACGAGCAGGCAGACAGCGCGTAGCCCGTCGATCCCTTCGACACCCGTCAGCCAGCGACCGGCGACGTCGTCGATGAAGCGTTCCGCCGCGTTGCGGCCTCCGCCGGGGAGCAGCGGCCCCATCCCGAAGAGCGAGCGCAAGAACGGGATGAGCAGGAGAAGGCTGAACGCCTCGAAGAAAGCGGCGATGACGCCGAAGCCGACGCTGGCCGCGAACAGCCACCGGTAGGGTCGCACGAACCCGAGCAGACGTCGGAACGCGCTCCGGTCCGGCCTCTGGACGGCGGGCGTCGCGATCAACGCGGCGTCAGCAAGGCGACCGGCAGCACGATCTCATCGGGACTCACGCCGCCATGCAGAAAGCTGTCGCGGTACCGGTTCTGGTATTCACGCAGCTTCGTGGGATAGACGAAGAAGTAGTCCTCTCGACACAGCGCGTACGTCTGCTTGAGCCCGCCGGGCGGCAACCTGAGCTCATCGGCGTCGGACGTCGTGAACACGGCACCGGGGTTCTCGACGCGGAGGTCCTCTCCGAACTTGTATCGCAGGTTGGCCGTCGCGTCGCGCTTCGCATAGATGGTCGCCGGCCGGTGACAGTGCAGCGACCCGTGGTCGGTCGTCATGAGTACGCGCACGCCGCGCTGCGCGGCCAGCTTCAACGCGCGGAACGCGGTGGACCGCTCGAACCACGTCACCGTGAGCGAACGGAGCGCGCTGGTGTCTCGGGCCATCTCCCAGATGAGACGCGATTCGGCGCGGCCGTGCGTCAGCATGTCCACGAACCCGAAGACGAGCGCCGTCGCCGACGGACTCGACAGGTATCCTCCGAGCCGCTGGATCATCGCCTCGCCCTCCTCGCTCGAGAAGATCTTCTCGTAGTGCGTCGGTAGGCGGTGACCGAGCGTCTTGTGGATGTGCCGCTCGAACAGCTCGTCCTCGAACGAGTTGTAGCCGATCTCCTCGCCTCGCTCCCACCATTCGGGTCGAAGCTCGGCCAGCTCGTCCGGGAAGACGCCGCCGAAGATCGCGTTGCGCGCGTACGGCGTCGCGGTCGGCAGGATCGACGCGTACAGCTCTTCGTCGATCTCGAAGTAGTCGCCGAGCAGCGGCATGATCGCCCGCCACTGACCGAGCCGCATGCAGTCCATCACGACGAGCAGCGCGGCGGGATCCTCCGTGAGCAGGGGCGCGAAGAACCGCGGGATCACGTCGACCGACAGCGCGGGCCCCTTGTCTCCCCCTTCGTGCACCCAGTCCCCGTACCGCGCGGCGACGAGATCGCAGAACCCGCGGCTGAGATCGGTCATGAGCGATTGCAGGATGTCGCGCAGACCGGCCTCGCCCGCCTCCTCGAGCTTCAGATCCCAATCGATGAGCTCGGAGTAGAGGGTGGCCCACTCGCTCCATGTGCGAGCCGTCGTCAGAAGCTCCCGTAGCTCGCCGAAACGGCGCGAGAAATCGCGGGCGATCTGCTCGTGTTGGAGGGCCGGCCCGGCCAGGATGCGTGTCACGACCGAGAGCACCTGACGAGGGCTCGTCGGCTTCACGATGTAGTCGTCGGCCCGGCGACCGATCGCCTCGTGCATCGTGGAATGTTCCTCGCTCTTCGTGACCATCACGACGGGAAGCCGCGGCGAGCTGCGCCGTACGCGATCCAACACCTCGATCCCACGGAGCCCGGGCATCTGCTCGTCGAGCAGCACCAAGTCGTAGGAGCTGTTCGAGAGCAGCTCGAGCGCGTCCTGCCCGTTCATGATCGCGTCGACCTGATAGCCTTCGGATCGGAGGAGCATGAGATGCGGTCGCAGCAGGTCGACCTCGTCGTCGACCCAGAGGATCCGCCCCGCCTTCGTCTTTGTCGCTTCCATCGCCCCTTCTCTCATCACTCGCCCTCGACGCCGCCCGCGCTGCACCCTTCGTCTCCCATACCCGACGCCATCGTGCCGAGGTCCCGGTCGGTCTCCTTCGACGCCGCGTCCGCCGGATCCGTCACCTCGCGCGCGAGACCGATGACCTCGTCGACCGAAACCGCCTTCATGCACGTCCAGTCCCCACCGCACGTCGGCCGACGGGCGCAGGGGACGCACGGGAGCCGATGGAGCGCGATCCGGGCGCGCCGGTGGGGCGCCTCGGCATACGGGACATCGGACCCGACAATCATCACCGTGGGTCGCTCCAGTGCAACCGCGGCATGCGTCATCCCCGTGTCCACGCCGATGAACAGCGAGGAGCGGGCGATGACCTCCCCCGACGGTCCGAGGGGAAGCCCGACGAGGTCGATGAAGCCCGTCTTCGAGCTCGCGCGGATGCGCTCGGCCGCAGCCCGATCCGAGGGACCGCCGAGCACGACCGTCGGCAGGTCGAGCTCGGTCGCGAGCCGATCGATGAGCGCGCCCCACCGAGACTCCACCCAGTGTTTTTGCGGACGGGTCGTGAAGGGAGCGGCGACGGCGAAGCGCGTCGGGACGCCGGCTTCGGCCAACGCGTCACCCGCCGTCTCCCGGTCGGCCGGCGCGATGCCGAGCTCGAGCGAACGATCGGATCCGTCGAGCCCGATCTGCTCCGCGAAGTAGGGGTATTGAGCGCTGATCCCTCCGAACCGAGTCGGGAAGGCGGGGACCCGGTGGTTCACGAGGAGCCAGCTGAGCTCTTTGTTGCCGAGACCGATTCGGATGGGCGCCCCGGTCAGACGCGCGATCCAAGCGCTGCGTAACAAGCCCTGGAGGTCAAGCGCGATGTCGGCCCGATAGCCGCGTAGCTCGTGACGAAGCGTCCGGATCCGACGAGCCACCTCGAGCCAACGCCCCCGTCGAAGCAGCCGCTTCCACTCCGCGCGATCCCAGACGACGACGGCGTCGAGCT